>CALCTU010000061.1 GCA_937907045.1 uncultured Alphaproteobacteria bacterium | reverse complement strand
ATTATCCGATATAATGGTACTACCATTTTTTATTAGCTTTCGACTACCCAACAATATGTGTAACTGATACGTAGCATCAGAATTGTTAGTACTATGATCACGTATACGTTTTTGGTTTTCTAAAAATGCTTGAATAAGCGTTGCAGCACCACCCATACACACGCCCACATGAACAGGAACAGATGTTGAGTCCGAATGTTCGTTCACTCTGCAAGCTTCAACCATACCCATCATTTCAGCTGTTGCTAATATTGCATCTTTATGCTTTGAAACAACTTCTGTTTCTTCTTGCAATCTTACCACCACCTCATTGACAAAATAACGTTGATATCCTGCTTGTACAAGCGCAAGCAAAATACGTGACGGTACATTTTTTATTGCGTCTAAAAATTTTTCAACATCCAAAGTTCCGTCGCTAGCGGTATGACGTTGTGCCGCATGGGCAAGAATCACACGATAGCCAGCTTTCAACTCTATATTAGTGTGATGCTTTATATACTCTAAAAAAGACCATATGAATGTTGGTTTTAATGCACCCGAGAAACCTAAATGCCTTATAAGATCTTGCGTTTGAGCGTCGTTAAAACCAGCATGACAAAAGATATTTTTCATATTTAAGCTATTTTTTCACATTAACATGCTGCCGCAAGAGTACTTGCTTTGCTGGCTTGCTTCCTAAGAATTTCCTCAACATTTGCATCAATTTTAGGTTTATATAATGCACTAGGATCAACACAAGGTATAGGAACTGCTGACTTCTTATTTAATTCCTTTGCTACTAGCGGATACGACTGATTCACTGTAACTGCGAATTCACGCATAATGGTTGAGGACTTAATTTCAGCAGCCTCACCACAATCCACCACAAGACTCACATTCCCTTCTTTTCCTTCTAAAGTAAGTGCTACCTTCATAGCAGTCACAAGGCGAAGGCTATGTGGCTGCAAAGCAGTGAGCACCATTATTTTAGGTTTTTCACCACTACTTGCGGGTAAAACCATTTCTGCAACTCTTTTCATGAACTGTAAAGAGTCAGTAGCCTCAATGGTTACAAGCCGAGGAAGATCATCACCTTTAGCTTGTTCAACAGATATCTTAAATACCGCTTCAAAACGATCTTTTACCGCGTGAGCTTCTGTTAGCTCCTCTTTTGCTACATCGTATTTTTCTGCTAAATAACTCAAATAATCGCGCTGCTGACCGTCTTTATCTTTATCATTAAAATCAAACTCAGCAGAAGATTCTATTGGGTTATCATTTGTAAAAGGACTACCATCACGGTATAAGTTTCTATTTCCAAGTAATAAAAAAAGTGTATATTTACATTCTTCAGCGGCAGGTCTATTGTTCATAATGCGTAAATGCGACTTTAAGTAACGCTGTACAGTAACAGCAGTAGCACCAATACAAAGGCCATAATCTGCGGCTATTGCTTCACTAGGACTCTCATTAACCGGTGTAACATCATACATTCCCATTTCTTTTGCGGTCGCAATGATGCTGCCTCTATGTTTATCAGAGTAATCGGTAGGTCCTTGTAACCCAACTACCACCTCATCTAGAAAATAGCGTTGATGTCCGGCTTGAAGCCAGGCCAATAAAAACTGAGGCGGGATGCGTTCTATTGCTTTTAAAAATTTATCTAACTCCAATTTACCATTTTTATCAGTGCATACTTGTGCGGCATGCGCAACAATCACTTGTTGGCCTGGCTTTAGTATTTTTGAGTATGATGCATCAAGTTCTTTAATATAATTTGCCAGAGCCCATACAAATCCTGAATCAAAAGCCCCAGACTGAAAAAGGTGCTTTACAAGCTCTTTGGCCTGCTCTTGAGTAAAACCGCCTAGTTTAAGAATTTCTAACATCATTAACCATATTTTATAAATTTCTGTTTTTAAGTACTTGCCGCTTTAAGGAACTTATTAAGTTACAGCACCTCCAGCGATGGTCAAATTAGCACATAACGATGTTTTTTTAAAGATTTTTTTTAAAATGTAATTTTAAGCACCATACTTGAGGTATGATCCAACTCTTTTTCATCTATATCGGTTTTTAATCGATAATAAACACTGGATTTAATTTTTTCAAATGTTGGCAACTCAACACCAATATCAAAACGATGAATACTAAAGCGTTTATCATCCCAATCATAAAATAATTCGTTGGCGACAAATGGTTCAAACCCTTCTATATCATCACCTAATCGAGTTTTCACATAATAGCGTGTCCGTGCAATATCGTCACCATTTTCACGCATTCTGTATTCATAACGTACGCGTGCAATCCATGACAAATCAGGAATAGCTTGCCAAGCATCTGTACTAAATTTCTTTTGTAGCTGAGCATGTGGCCGTTTTTCAAGATCCCAACTTGCATCTTCATCAGACTTGGTATAGGTGCTTCTGTAGTGAATACCCCCAGACCAACCATTACCCAAATATTCAATAGGAAATCGCCAACCACCATCATAATGGCGGTAAAAAATATCATCGCCATCATAGCGATAATTCATCTCTAAAAACAATGACCCAAAACCAATATCCGGACGATATTGAAATTTGTCATTATGGACCAATGCTTTCGCAAAACCCGGAATTATCAACACAATCAAAATAACAGTATATATTCTATACATGTTACAGCCCCTACTCTTAAATACTAAACTTTGCTCTTTTTAGTTTTTTTATGCTTTTTCTTGTTTTTGGCTAACAATGTCATCACAAATAAATACATACCTGTTATCCACAGCACCAATAAAATGACTGCTGATGGCAAAAAGATCCATAACTTGGCATACGACGAAAAAAAACTGCCATCATGAATGGATTCAATCAAATCGGACCTTCTGTATGCTACCTGCAACACCTCACCTGTGCGATGGTCTAGCTGAATTTCCCAACGATTTTTTGCTCGCACTTTAATGACTCCTTTTTTAGGACGAACATCCAGACGATCAATATCTGACCAGGAATTTACTTGCGACACTTCAACTTGCTTTGCAATCTCAAGTACACGCTCAAAACTAATGTTAGGAACGGTTCCTTCCCCTCGCATTGTAGGGGGTTGCACCCAATAAGAATCTTTTTTCAATTGCAGTATAATACCCGTCACAATCACAATAATTAACGGCAAGGCACATACTATTGATAACCAATAATGTGTTTTACGATTAACACTCTTCCATTTTATTTTCTTCATGACTTGCTCTTACTCTTACTTTTCTTCTTTTTCTTCTTTTTACGGTTACGCAGCACGTGTGAAATTAATATAAATGGCAGAAAGAAACCAACACCCGCATGCATATATGCAATAATCTGTCTGGCAACATCTTGCGCTATGTAATAAAGCAAATATGCCGTAATCATTAAAAATACTGGCATAATCATAAGCATCACACCAAAGGTACGTTTGGGTTTTACTTTCCATGCAGCCTGCACATGCGTTCCCAAAAAATACCCATAGGTAACCATCATTATAAATGCCGCAAATCCGTGAATTTGGAGTGCGGTAAACTCAAAAGGATGCTTTTGAACACCGTAATCCCCTTCTATTTGGAACCATGTACTTAATACAAAAAAAGTCACACCGCTTGCCCAAATAAGAGCAAACACACTATAAATCCATAACCGATATGGCTTTGCTATACGAACTTTTACCACTTAAACTTGCTACACCCTATTAATGAATAGAACTAATCGCCCCTTTGGCATTAATTTCATAGCCTTTAGCTCCCATAGCTTGCAATGCACACGTCCCCTCTCCTAAGAATGCCACCTTTGTTAATGCATCTGCCTGCATACAATTTGAAGAATACACCGAAACCGTATGTGGCTTGGCACAAAAAGCAGTGCGTTTTCTTGAATAAATTACTGCATCAACATCACCTTCTAGGTAATAGGACGCACTCGAAGCAAGCGCCCCATCTTTCATGGTATCTTCTACCAAAAATTTTCTGCCATTTGTATCCACTGCTTTTATATATGCAGGACTCCCTTGCCAACGTTTAGTACGAATATCACCACCTGCATTAATGGTAATGTCATCCACTTCGTCCTTAACCAAATCAAAGGCCTTATCTACGGCATAACCCTTTGCGATCCCCCCTAAATCAATAAAAAGTGGCTTAGTAAATCCTACTGCATTACCTCGTAAATCGATATTAGTATAGTTTGCTGAAGCATCATAGGCATAACCATAATCAGGCAGCAGTCCGCACGCCACCATGTGCGGCGCAATTGTCACGTCAAATACACCGCAAGTCATCTCACTAACCTTAAGTGCAAACGACAATACCTGACGCATAGGATCCGAAACCACACATGCTTGCTCGCTTGCATTTGCATTAATATAAGAAAGCTCACTGAGGCGGTCATAATAACTCATAACTGCCTCAGTTGCCTGAACACTAGAAAAAACCCTATCTGTAATTTCTATTAACTTTTGATCACTAAGATGTCCGCCAACACTTACCTTAACATAAGTACCTAACATTGGCTTACAGCGCTTTATTGTGTTATATGCCTGCATACTTATTCCTCCATTTATAAATACTGCAACACTTGATGCCATGTATGGGTTAGCCTATTTATTCCATCTGTAATATGCCGACATGATAATGTGGCACCTGAAATATTTTGTATTTGCTCATCTAACTTAAGATGCTCTGTATAATCTTTACCCAGAAACTGCGCTAACCACTTGGCATGACGTACTTGGCCACCATAAGTTTCGCGATACTCCAATACCTCAATGCCCTTTACTTTACCTGATGCATCCAAGGCAACCGCAATATCAATCATTTCATGCTTACCAACCACTTGATCCAAAATAAACCAACCACCACTGGATGTTTTATAGGCATTGAGCGTGTCATTGCGCACCCAAGTGTCTGAAGCATCTTCAATACTATCCATCTGCTCTTGAGTAAGTGTAATCGGAGAATGGGTCATATGAACATCTTGCCAAAGCGCCTTTTTTGCTTGGTCAGGTGTCATGAATATTTCAGCACGCACCACTGCACTTTGCGTAGCAAGCGCCAAACCAAGCGCAGTGGTTACTACAAAAATGGTTTTTTTAGAATTCATATCCAACAATAAATCCTATATGCATCTCTTCATGTTCATCAAAGTTCCTACCACTTTTGTTGAACGCATTTTTAGATCCACCACCGTTAATTTGGAATAAAATACCGGTAGTAAACCACCATTCTTTTTCAGCATAATGGTAGGTTGGGCCTAAATATTGACCATATTGGTGACGAGAACCAAGTTGGAAATCACCCAAATCAAATTCTGAGTTATCATGCTCAGTATCAAACCCTACACCCTCTTCATATGGGTTTAGATGGTCTTCCTGGCGACGAAATTCTAATCCGATATAATGCTTGGGTGCAACTCGGTACGAAACACCTGCGCTCATATCAAACGCAATTTCTTCCTCTAACACGCCGGGAGACTTTCTGCGTTCAAATTCGGTTTTGAAGTTACCTGCAACACTAAGTAAATTATCCATCCAGTTTTTTTGAACATAAATTGTTGCAGTGTAAGACTTTTGATCAATATCGGCCCCATCAAGACGATACTGATCGCGATCCTCAAATCCAACTCCAAATGATAATCCAATCTCATCTTTATAGGGACTAAGCACATTATATTTAAGAGCCAACTCATAGCCACCATACTGGAATTTATTATACCTACCACCAGCTCCTCCTTGGGTAGAATACATAGGCTCTAGACCTGGATCATTTACACTAGGTTCTGTTGAGATTTTACTTTAACCATTGCATAGCGGAAATGAAGTGCAAGAAAGCTACAAAGCATTTTTTAGTTT
>CALCTU010000060.1 GCA_937907045.1 uncultured Alphaproteobacteria bacterium | reverse complement strand
ATTTCCTTGCCATAAACAAAGCCACAACAATGCAATGGTGATGAAACTTGTACTTTGAAAGTTAAGACTAATGGCATTGATATGACTTATCGGGATAGATGCGGTATATGCGGCAATATCATATAATGCATTGCATGCTATTGCCATGATCTTAAGAGGGTAGGTGGCAAGTCCTAAGGGCATTAGTGTTAGTGCAATAATGCCAATTGGCATAATCACAAAACACATTAATGGTATAGCAAAAAGGTTGGCAAACAAGCCAAGAGTACTGACATGGCCAAAATGATACATAATGTAGGGTGCCGTAGCCAGTCCAGCAATAATACTAGTGAGCATAACCTGCTTAATGTAGCGCCATAAGCGATGGTGCCAACGATATTCATGAAAAACATATTGTTGAGGTAAATATTTTTGTTCTGCGTAGGCGATAAGGGCGAGTGTTGCTGCAAATGATAAATGAAATCCTGCCAATGTGACGCTGTAAGGGGAAATTAACATTAGCGCCATTGCGCCAAACGCAAGTGAACGCATGGCATGAGGGCTTCTGTGAAGTAATATTGCAAGCAAGATTAAGCTGCTCATGACAAAGGCTCTGGACGCAGAAATAGGTTCGCCAGCAAGCTGCAGGTAAACATAACTGGCAAGCAAGGCACACAGAGCGCTAAGTGCCTTTATAGGAAAAAACAAGGCTAAGTGATAGCTGCAGGCCATTAACTTGCGCAGCCCAATAAAAATGAAAGTTGTGACTAGGGCTAAATGAAGTCCCGATATGGCTAATAAATGTGCCAAGCCTGATAATGCAAATGCATCTTTATGAGATGGTGTTAATTTGCCTTTATCGCCAATAAGAAGGGCGTGTATCATGGCGTTGGCTGTGCCAAGGGTGTGCATATTAATGGCGTCTGAAATATGTTTGCGTAATCGGGTTATAATGTGAGTCCAGATAGTGTCAGATTTAGAAATAATGGTAGGTATATTCACGCTATATCCTTGTGCCTGAACAGATTGTATCTGCCAATAGCGTGCAATATCAAAGCCACCTGGTACATAGGGTTTTGGGAATGGCTTTAGCAATGCCATGCAAGCAATACGATCTCCAACATTTAGATGGCTTGAGGGTGTGTTAATGGTAAGGGTGATATATTCAAGCTCCAAGCCAGCGTTGGGGTAGATTATATGAATATTGGACAGTAGTAGTTTTTTGCCTTTTCCTTGTTGTTTGATTGATTCAATGGTGGCATGCATGGACAATAAGTCCGATGATGTTTTTATGCTGGGCTTATAATGATATTGCCAATGTACATGCCCCCAAATATGCCCCAAGAATATGCATGCCAGATAAAGTAAGCACCAGCGCAAAGCAATAAAGCGCAAAGCAATAAGTGCGGTGATTATGCTTCCTATGGCAATGCTTGCAAGGTATATGAGTTCCATGACAAGGCCATGGCTGTAAAATGTAAGTAATCCGGCTCCAAAGAATACTGGTAGCCATAAAATGAAGCGATATTTCTGAGTGCGAGCAAATTCCGACACTAATTCTGCACCTTAGAATAGAGAGAAACTTAAAAAAATCTTTTATGTCGGTAATGGCTTTGTTATAACGTATGTCCATTAAAAAACCAAGATATTATAAAAAGATATGACCGACACAATTGTTACCCGTTTTGCTCCATCACCAACAGGATTTTTGCATATAGGTTCTGCACGCACTGCATTATTTAATATGCTCTATGCAAAGGCCAATGGTGGCACGTATTTGCTACGTGTTGAAGATACTGACCAAAAACGTTCCACTGAGCAAGCAACTCAAGCAATCCATGATGGTCTTGCATGGCTTGGGCTTAGCCCTGACCAAGAGCCGATGTATCAGTCCAAACGTATTGATCGCCATAAAGAAGTGGTACAAGAGCTGTTAGATAAGGGAATGGCATATTATTGTTATACTTCTAAAGAAGAGCTGGATGAGTTACGTCAAGAAGCACGAGACAAGAAAATGTCTTTTCGGTATCCGCATATTTGGCGTGACCGTGATCCTAAAGAGGCTCCAGAAGGCGTTGAACCAGTGGTTAGGATTAAAGCTCCGTTAGAAGGTAGTATTGTTATTGAGGATAAAGTTCAGGGTACGGTAGAGGTATCAGCAGATACATTAGATGATATGATTATTTTGCGTGCCGATGGAACACCTACCTACATGCTTGCGGTGGTGGTTGATGATATTGATATGGGTGTGACACACGTGATACGGGGTGATGACCACCTTACCAATACATTTCGTCAATGTTCGGTGTACGATGCTTTGGGCGCTCAGCGTCCTACATATGCTCATATACCGCTAATCCATGGCCCAGATGGTGCGAAGATGTCAAAGCGTCATGGCGCACTTGGTGTTGATGCCTACAAAGATATGGGTTATTTGCCAGAAGCAATTTGTAATTACCTATTGCGATTGGGGTGGAGTCACGGTGATGATGAATTTATGAGTCGTGAGCAAGCAATTGCTTGGTTTGATCTTGAGCATATTGGTAAATCACCATCAAGGTTTGACTTTGATAAGCTTGCAAACATGAATGCCCATTATATTAAAGAAAAAGATAATCATTGGCTGTCCGATTACGTTATTAGTAAATTAGCTATTGATAAAGAGTCGTTGCAGGCTGGGTGGATTGTTCAGGCAATGGATAGCTTAAAATTACGTGCCAAGACTTTAGTAGAGTTGGTAGAAGGTAGTAAGTTTTTTGTAGAAGCTCCAAGGGAATTTACAGATAAGGCTCAAAAGCAACTCGATGAGTCAGGCAAGGCATTGCTAGTTAGTGCAGTACAATTGTTAGAAGCTTCAGACACGTTTGATGAAGAAAGCTTGCAGGCGCTCATGGAAAAAGTAGCCAATGACCATGACACAAAACTCGGTAAGGTGATGGGTCCTATTAGAAGTGCCATCACTGGCTCCCATGCCTCTCCAAGTATGTTTGAGGTAATGCGTATTATGGGTAAAGAAGAAGTGCTTAGTCGTTTAAAATCCTGTTCTTAACTAAAAGAAAAAAGAGTTTGTTGTGAGTGTATTACCATTAGTGATAGCCCCTGATCCAAGACTTGCTGTGTGTTCTGGGGAAGTGGAAGAAGTGAATGATGAAATTCGTCAATTGCTTGACGATATGGTTGATACCATGCGTCATGAAGATGGAGTTGGATTGGCTGCTGTGCAAGTGGGAGTGCATAAACGTATTTTGGTGATGGAAATTGACGATCAAGTTTATCATGTCATTAACCCCGAAATTATCGAATCCTCTGAGGAGGAAAATATCTATGATGAGGGATGTTTGTCATTTCCGGGACAGCGTGCCAGTGTAACACGCCCAAAGCGTGTTAAAGTTAAGTTCTTAGACTATGATGGAAAAGAGCAAATTCTCGAATGCGATGAGCTGATGGCAACATGTATTCAACACGAGATTGACCACCTTAATGGAGTGGTGTTTATCGACCATGTATCGAAAATGAAACATGACATGGTGATGAATAAAATGAAGAAAATAAAAAAGAAATTACGGCCTGCCACATGAAAATAGTGTTTATGGGAACTCCTGCTTTTGCATCATCTACTTTGGCCGCTATTATTGAGGCTGGTCATGAGGTGGTTGCGGTATATACCAGGGCTCCAAAACCGGCAGGACGGGGTAAGAAGCTGCAAGAATCTGATGTGCATAGGCTGGCGTCTGAATATGATATTCCAGTTAGAACGCCCAATAGTCTAAAAGCAAGCGATGTGTGTGATGAGTTGCTCTTGACCCAGGCAGATGCCATTGTGGTAGCTGCATATGGTCATATTATTCCTCATATAATTATTGAACATTTTTTGTGCCTTAATGTACATGCATCGTTATTGCCTCGGTGGCGCGGTGCAGCACCTATTCAGCGTGCTATTATGGCAGGTGATGATGTCACCGGCGTGACAATTATGCGCATGGATGAAGGATTGGACACGGGTGATATGATTATATCATCAGAGGTTCAAATAACCCAAGATACTGACGCAGGTCAATTGCATGATGCGCTAGCAGATGTTGGTGCGTCACTAATGTGTAAGGTGCTGAATGATATTGACTTAGGAGTTAACTTAACATTTGACTCACAATTAAACGACTCGGTTACTTATGCAGATAAAATTAGCAAAAAAGAAGCGTGTATAGATTTTGCGCAACCTGCATGTGTTGTAGAGTGTATGGTAAGGGCATTTAGTCCGTTTCCCGGTGCGTATATGAATTGCAATGGTGAGCGTATTAAGATTTTAGCTGCAAGTATTGAGATGGGGTATTCAATTAAGCCAGGGCAGATTGTAGACAAGCAGTTTGGTATTGCGTGTAAGGATGGAGTTCTTTATCCTAAACGCTTACAGCGCGCGGGTAAATCTGTGGTTGATATTGATAGCTTTTTAAATGGTTTTGATGTGCCGGTTGGCGATAATGTGATGGAGTAAGCATAATGATTGATGTAGCAATTAAAGGTGGTACATGTGTTTTACCATGGGGTACAAAGCAAGTGGATGTTGGCCTTAATGATGGTAAAATTTGTGCCATTGGTGAGGTAGGGCAAGCCAAGCAAGTCATTGATGCCACCGGACTACATGTCCTGCCAGGTATACTTGATACACAGGTTCATATGCGTGAGCCAGGTTTGGAATATAAAGAAGACCTAGCCCATGGAACCAAAGCAGCTATATTAGGTGGAATTACCAGTGTGTTTGAGATGCCCAACACCAAGCCTGCTACGATCACAAAAGAAGCACTAAATGACAAGCTTGCAAGGGCTGCGAAATCGGCTTGGTGTGATCATGCATTTTTTGTAGGAGGTACGCCCGATCCTAATGTAGATTGGCATGCGCTTGAAATGTTGCCAGGGTGTGCGGGTATCAAGATATTTATGGGTAGTTCTACGGGTGATCTGTTGGTATCTGAGGATGAAGCCATTGAGGCGATCCTCAAAAAAGTTACTAGAAGGGTTTCGGTACATTCTGAAGATGAGAATCGTTTGAAAGAACGTTTTAATGTTGCCCAAGAAGGAGCAGATCCGTCATTTCATCCCAAATGGCGTGATGAGCAAACTGCCATCCGTGCTACAAAGCGTTTGGTGGCAATTGCAGATAGGCTTGGCAAACCAGTTCATATTTTGCATATTACAACAGCAGATGAAATGCAAATTCTCAAAGACTATAAGCACGTGATGACGGTGGAGTGTTTGCCACAGCATCTGACGTTTTGTGATGAGGATTATGCACAGCTTGGTTCGCGACTGCAGATGAATCCACCAATTAGAGCCGCACAGCATCGTCAAGGGTTATGGGAGGCTGTTGAGCAAGGGATTGTTGATGTCCTTGGCTCTGATCATGCGCCTCATACGCTTGAAGAAAAAGCGAAACCATATCCAGAAAGTCCTGCTGGGCTTCCAGGTGTACAAACCATTTTGCCGATAATGCTAAACCATGTGAATGAAGGTCGTCTAAGTTTGGAGCGTGTAGTTGATTTAATGGCTCATGGCCCGCAGCGAGTCTTCCAAATTGCAGGAAAAGGAAGGTTGGCTTTGGGATATGATGCAGATGTCACCATTGTTGATATGAACGCGACACACACATTAAAAGATGAAGATATGGCATCTAAATGTGGGTGGACACCATATGATGGTATGACCATTAAAGGTAAGCCAACTCATACCATCGTAAGAGGAAATATTGTGATGGAACATGGTAATGTGTTGGGTGAGCCATTAGGTAAGCCGGTGCGTTTTATTCCAACATTATGTAGTGCCCATGAAGACTCTGCTACAATGGTTGCTTAAGGGGTATAAATATTTTGTTTCTCCGCTGTTGGGTGCAAATTGCCGATTTGTACCTTCATGTTCGGATTATGCGCGTCAAGCGCTGGATGGCCATGGCGTTGTTAAAGGGGTATGGTTGACCTTAAAGAGAGTGATGAGGTGTCATCCATGGGGTGGTCATGGGCATGATCCAGTGCCAAAATAGTATTAATCTTTTCTTAATTTTTGCGTGTTACTCTGGTTAGCGTATGTAAAAACATAACGCTAGCTTTAGGTACCGATTATGCAAGAACGCCAAGAAGATCTGACCCCAGAGAACCCTGAAGAGTTAACATCACAAGATATGGCTGCTTTAATGCCACAAATTCCTGCAGCAGGTAACCCTGCTTCGGCAGCATCTAGGGCAGAGGCTCAAGAAAGTCCAGCGTCAACACCGGTGGTTCCGGCAACGCCTTTAGCCAATGATTCTATGGCTGAGCCGGCTATTCAGCAAGAACCAGAGCCAAATGAAAGTCAAACACGCATTGCTAATTTAGCGCAAACCGTTGCAGTTAATCCGCAGTCTGAAGTTCAGGCGCAAGTAGAACCACAAGTAGAGCCGCAACAGCAAAATTTACAGCAAGATGCGGTACCAAATCCTGCTCAAATGGCGGTACAAGCACAGGCCCAAGCACAGGCGGGTGAAGAAAGGCTTGAGGAGGTTCAGCAGTTGGTATCAGGACAAACACAGCCACAAATACAAGAGACTGAACTACAACAGCCTGAGGTCCAGCAAGAGGCGTTACAGGCTGAACAAGATGTACAAGAGGTGGTAGAACCGCAACTTCAGGATCAGCCACAGCAAGCGCCTGCAGCGGTTACTGCTGGTGGTCCTCCACCATTGCAACCAAATCCGTTTTTCACGGGTGAAGAGGCGCAAGCTCCTATCCAGGAACAAATACAAAGTCCTGAGTTGGCTGTGCAGCAGCCAGAGCCACAACATGAAGAGGTCCATGAGGCTCAGGTAGTGCAAGAAGTGCAAGAGGTTCAACCGGTTCAGTCTGAAATTCAACCTGAAATTCAGCCTGAAATTCAGCCAGAAGTGGTTGCTCCAGTAAGTGAATATGTTCAGGCACAACCATTGCCAGAATATGAATCTCAACCAATGCCACAAATGGAAGCGCCAAGCCAAGAAGCGCCTGTAATTGAGCAGCCGCAAGAAGCAGAGGTTCCTCAACAAATAAATGATCACATGTCAGATGTAACCGTTGATGCGTCAGTTGAAGGTGAAGAGATTCAGATGGATTCTTTTGTGGTTTCGGAAGAACAAAAGCAGGAAATTGAATCACAAGAACAAGAAGTGGCAGATCCGGTGTCTCAGAACTTACACGAAGGCGATGTAAAATATACCGGGAAGCTAAGTGAATATTATATGATGTGGCTTGTCAATACGGTAGCCCAACTAGTTAGTTTAGGGTTACTTAGAGGTTGGGTAAAGCACCGTCAGCAATCATACCTAGCTAAACATACACAAATCAATGGTAGGCAATTAGCTTACCATGGTAGCGTTATGGCAATGATGATGCATGGCCTGATGACATTTATAGCAGTGGCCGTTATGGGAGCGCTAGTTTACCTACACTTGGATGCGCTTGGGGTTGATGTACTCAAGCTTGATGTTCTTAATGTATGGACAGAACAGCCATTGATATTTGCAGGATTTTTGGCAGTTATGCTTTTGGCATTGTTAAGGCCGGTGATTAAACATAGCTATTTGCGCTACCAAGTAACACATACAAAATAGAATATGGGTTTAAGGGGTTATAGGTAATGGAAGATAATAAGCCACCGCAGCAACCAGTGCCGCCAGTGCCAGGGGCGTCACAACCACAGGGACAGCAACCGAATCAGCCGGTATCACCACAACAAAACGTACCGCCACAACAACCGGTACAAGCACAGCCGCCAGTTCAACCACCGTTGCCTGGTCAGCCTACTGTGCCTACACCCGTTGGTCAGCAACCACCATCTGTGCCACAAGCTGCTCAACCCATGGTACCACAACCCAGTCCTATGGGACATCCTTCGCCAACATCTACTACACCACCAGTCATGCAACCAGCGCCACATAATCCGGCGCCCGGTGTTGGTATGCCAAATCAAGTGCAGCCAACACAACCTGTACATCCTGGTGGGAATTCCAATCAGGCGCCTATTCCGGGTCAGGGTATACAACCTGCACCAGCAGCGCCCGTTGGTATGCCTTCAGGCCAACAACCGTCAACAATGCAGCCATCTATGGGTATGGCAGCTCCAGCAGGTCCATCGGCTCCAGCAGGTTCGCCTGTTCCTCCGATGGGGATGGCCCCAGGTCAAGCCACAGTAGGGGGAATGCCACAGCCTGCGCAACAGCCAAATTCAGGGCAATCGCCTGCAGCAGGAGGTGGGTTTGGAATCGCGCCGGCGCCAGCAATGCCAGGTACGGTGGGTGCAACACCAAGCGGTCACCAAGTTGATCCTAGAATGCAGCCAGGAGGGATGCAGCCAGTTAAAAAAACGCCATCATCAATGTCACAACGTTTGAAATATGATGGAAAGATTAAAGAGTTGTATAAAATTTGGATAGTGAATCATTTACTGCAACTTGTGACATTGGCGGTATATCGGCCATGGGCTATTATACGTCAGCGTAAATATATGTATCGACACGTTCATTATAAAGGCGAGCGTTTTGAGTTCTATGGTAGAGGAGGGCAACTATTTAAAGGGATGGGAGTAACCATTATAGGTGGGCTCATGTTTTATGCCATTCTTTATACGGTT
>CALCTU010000059.1 GCA_937907045.1 uncultured Alphaproteobacteria bacterium | reverse complement strand
TACAAATCCGCTCTATGGCTTCCAAATTATGCCCATAAGACTGATCGCCCATTAATGCTTCACCAGAGAGCTTAAGTAAAATTCGGTTATATTGCATAGAGTTATCACTTACATACATTTACACAGTTAACAGATGCGCGATGCATTCATACCCCAATTGCAATGATTTGTTAAGTATTATTATCCTTGACTGTACGCCCATTTACTAATAATGCTATTTTTGTATATTAATATTAAAAAAATAATAGAAAATTGATTATGCCACATAACATAACCAATATTAAGAGCGGATTACGTAAACTCACTAACGTGCGATTTATACAAAAAGAAGATGGTTATTTAATCGTCCTAAACTTTCCTAACACTGAAGTCAGGTCACGTACTAGTCGCAGTGGAACAAAATATTGGTATGCTAACAATCATATTGGTGAGGCATGCGCGTTTATTGCAGAAACAATTAAAGTAGATAGAATTAATCCGAATGGAAGTGATAAACTTTATGGTCTTGATCCAGATAACGACAAAATTTATTGTTACCAATTTTCTACACCAGACAAAGCTAAAGCAGAAAAAATAGTTGCTTTTGTTGAGAAGTTTATTCAGGGAAAGGTTCACTCTAGTACTGAACAATATGATAAGGAAGTACGCAATGCAAAAAAGTTAGAAAAGTTAGCAGCTGACTTATTAACACCAGCAGATTACTCCGAAGAACAACTAGCCGCTATACAGCCCCCACCATTACTGCCTTCTAAAACTAAATCATCACTACCAGACAAACCAAAGAAACATTCTGCTACTAGCATAAATAATATACGCATCCAAGCTCAGATCGATGGTGGCACTGACACTTCTGTTGTAGTAACGTTACAATTTAACCATGCTCATAACAAAGAGGTCATATCATTAGCCACGAAGCTAAAAGGACTCGCCCATACTCATAATGTTATCATTAAGCACAACCCCAGAGAATCCTCTATTTCTTTTAAAATTCCGCAAGAAAACTATGACCAAACGTTCAAATCTGAATTAATCAGAATATGTAATGCAGAGCATATTGATGAAAAACAACCACAACAGCTTTCATCAACTAGCCATTCATCTCCATCCATGAGTATGAGTCTATCACGTAGCATGCAGCAGCAGCAATCATCATCGATAGCTCCTGGCTCTATCGCAGCAACTTTAGTACAAACAAGTTCTACTTCATTACTCAGTCAACCATGGCAAGCACTCACACCAGCTACACCTAGAGCTACTCAGGCAATGCCAGCAGCTGCGTCTGCACAGCAACCACCAAATGCATATTATCATAGCAGACTGCCAATACCACAACCTCAGGCAGTCTTTCCACCGTCACCATTCTTATATGCACTTTTGCAACAACAACATACTCTGGCTTTACATGCCGCCGCTCAGGGCATGAGTGTCCCTGCTTACTACCCACAACACCACGTCACTCAACCAATGGCGTACCCACTACCTCAAGCACCACAACACCTCCTATAAACCACACCATAAGAGCAATAAAAAAGGAGTACCCTTCACAGATACTCCTTCTTCAATCATTATATTTAAAAAAGATGCTTAGCCGTTTGCAGCCTTTGCAACTTCAGCAGCAAAATCTTCTTCTTTTTTCTCAACACCTTCACCAAGTTGTAAACGCGCATAACCAGAAATGGTGACATCACCACCAATTTCTTTTGCAGCATCGGCAAGTATTTGCTTAACAGGTGTCTTACCATCAATAACAAAGGCTTGCTCAAGAAGTACCACTTCAGCATAAAACTTACGAATACGGCCCTCTATCATTTTTTCAATCACATTATCTGGTTTGCCAGATTCACGTGCTTGCTCGGTTAAAACTTCTTTTTCACGATTCACTAATTCTTGGTCAAGACCATCCACATCTAAAGATTCTGGACGCGCAGCCGCTACATGCATCGCAATTTGTTTACCCAAATCACGTGCTTTATCTGCATCACCTGAAGTAGAAAGCGCAACCAATACACCAATCTTTCCTAAGCCATCAGCCACAGAATTATGGATATAAGGTACAACAATATCGCCTTCTATAAAAGCACTGCGACGAAGTTGAAGGTTTTCACCAATAACGCCTACATGCTCAACCACCTCGTCAGCAATTGATTTATCACCACCAGGGTAAGTAACTTCTTTAAGAGCTTCAACATCCGCAGCTTGTTGCTCAAGCGCTGCACCTGCTATATTTTTAGCAAGAAGTTGGAATTTATCATTCTTGGCAACAAAGTCCGTCTCAGAATTCAATTCAATAAGAGCACCTTGAGTATCATTCGCCGCAAGTGCAATAAGACCCTCAGCTGCCACACGGCCAGATTTTTTAGCCGCAGCAGAAAGACCTTTCGTACGAAGCCAGTCAATTGCTTGCTCCATATCACCATCATTTTCTGAAAGCGCTTTTTTGCAATCCATCATGCCAGCGCCTGTTTTTTCACGAAGTTGTTTAATATCTGCTGTAGAAATACCCATAACACGTATCCTTTATTGATATGTTTATATTAATCATAGTTAGCAAAAAGCTAAAAGGAGCTTAGGAAGCTTCTTTTTTATCGGCTTTTGCATCATCATCTTTTTTGGCTGCTGTTTTTTTAGCTGGCTTTTCTTCTTTTGCATCAGACTTCTTAGCAGCTTGTTTTTTAGGAGCTTCTTCTTTTTTATCGTCCTTTTTAGACTCTGTTTTAGATGCCTTTGACTTAGCAGAAGCAGGAAGTTTTTGAGAAGCACCCAAATCAACACCAGAAGCTGCCATGCCTTTCTCGATACCCGAAATCACAGTATCTGCAATTAAACGACAATAAAGCTCAATAGCACGAGAAGCATCGTCATTACCAGGAATTGGAAAGTCAACACCTTCAGGATTTGAATTGCTATCTACTACTGCAATCACAGGAATGCCAAGTTTTTTAGCTTCAGCCATCGCAAGCGACTCGCGGTTTGTGTCTACTACAAACAACAAATCTGGCTTACCGCCCATATCCATAATACCGCCTAAAGAACGCTCTAGTTTTTCTTGTTGACGGCTTAGACCAAGAACTTCTTTTTTAGTAAGACCAATCATATCACCCGAAAGCTGCTCTTGAATATCGCGTAGTGTTTTAATGGACTTTGAAACAGTTTGCCAATTTGTAAGCATACCACCTAACCAACGGTGGTTAACATAATATTGGCCACAACGATTTGCTTCACCAGCAATAATCTCGGATGCTTGACGCTTAGTTCCTACAAACAAAACACGTCCATTATTTTTCACTACTTCATATACAACACTTAAGGCACGATGAAGCATAGGTGCCGTTTGTTGAAGGTCAATAATATGAACACCATTACGGCTACCAAACAAGTAAGGTGCCATACGTGGATTCCAGCGCATGGTCTTATGGCCGTAGTGAACGCCAGCTTCAAGTAATTCTTTTATTGTAAATTTTGGTAATGCAGACATGAATTTTACTCCAATTTTGGTTGTGTCTTCTGCATCTCAACCAATACTACCAAACCCTCTACAAAGGCACCAACGGCAAATCAGCTATACTTAAGATGCATGTGAAATAAATTAAGGGCAGCACGTTTAACAGTTATCGCCCTAATATGCAAGTAAAAAAACCCAAAATCTACGCTGATTCAGACGATTGTAACGACTGCTTGTTAATCTGCAACCGATCAAACACCTCAATAAGCGCATCAACTAGCTTTTCCATCATTTCATCAGTATGAAGCGGAGTTGGGGTAATGCGCAAGCGCTCTGTTCCTTTAGGTACAGTAGGAAAATTGATATGCTGCACAAAAATATTAAATTCTTCCATCAATATTTCGGACGCCTGTCGACATAAATTTGGATCCCTCACCATCACAGGAACAATATGCGTATTGTTATCCAAAAACGGAATTTGGCATTGACGTAACATTGACTTTAAACGCGACACTCGCTCTTGTTGACCTTTGCGTTCAACATCCGATGCACGCAAATGCTGAACACTCGCAAGAGCACCTGCTGCCACTGATGGAGGCAATGCCGTCGTAAAAATAAAACCAGGCGCATAACTTCTAATCGCGTCAATAAGCTGAGCGTTTGCAGCAATATACCCTCCCATTCCACCATATGCTTTGGCTAATGTGCCCTGAATAATAGTAACACGATCCATTAATCCTTGTTGTTCACATATACCAGCACCGTGTGGCCCATACATACCAACAGCATGTACTTCATCAATATAAGTAATAGCATTATACTTATCTGCTAAATCACAAATTTCTTTTATCGGAGCAATATCACCATCCATTGAATATACTGACTCAAAGGCAATCATTTTTGGTCGGTCAATATCCACCGACTTTAAGAGTGACTCTAAATGCTCAACATTATTATGTTTAAAAATATATCGCTCTGCCTTTCCTGCTCTAATACCTTGAATCATTGATGCATGGTTCAACTGATCGGAAAACACAACACAATCTGGAATGATCAACGATAACGTACTGAGTGTTGCCTCGTTAGCAACATAACCACAAACAAAGGCTAAAGCTTTTTCTTTACCATGTAAACTTGCCAGTTCTCGTTCAAGCTCCACAACAGCATGATTATTTCCAGCTATATTACGTGTACCACCTGCACCCATTCCCATTGTTTGCATAGCAGTGCGAGCAGCAGCAATCACATCTTCATGTTGCCCCATACCCAAATAATCATTACTACACCAAATCACCACTTCTTTTTGCGCTTGATCAGAGTGGTTCACTGCTGCCGGAAATGCACCGGCTTGACGGGCAAGATCCGTAAATTGACGATACCGCCCTTCTTCTTTGACTTTATCGACAGCATTAACAAAAAATTGATCGTAATTAATCATGGAATAACAAGATACTATGAGTGGGATCCAGCTGATTTGACAACCTTATAGTTCATATCAACCACAATAGCAAATATTATCACGGCCATCACCTGGTGAAGCGATGCAAGACCAATTGGCACTTGATACAATAATGTTGCCACGCCAAGAGCAAATTGAACCAATACCGCCAGCCCAAGTACTTTAGTCTCTCCACTTCCAATAGAGGCATATAAATACCACGCCAGCGCCACCACTGCAAATGCTGTTATACGGTGGATAAACTGAACAAATGCATGGTTTGCCGTAAGCGTCCCCTCAAAAGCATCTGACGGGACAAAATAACCATTCATGTCAGGGAATGTATTATACACCAACCCAGCATCTAAACCAGCTACCCAACCACCAAACATAATCTGCACCAACACCAATGCAGCCATAGCACGCACCGCTATGATAGCATTAGGCTGCGCGGCTAACAATCGCTTACCACAATATTTTACCGACAAAGCACTCCACAATAGAGCCGCAAATAGTAGACACGCAAAAATAAGGTGCCCTGCAAGCCAATAATGGCTAACATTGGGCACTTCATTGAGGCCACTTTTTACCATATACCAGCCCACTAACCCTTGTAATCCTCCAAGAGCAAATATACCCAACAATCTTAAAGAAAAGCTTGTCTTGATTTTTTTAGTCGCGGTAAAATAAAGCCAAGGAAGAAAAAATATTACGCCTACCAAACGCCCTGCCAGACGATGAATAAACTCTAGCCAGAAAATTCCCTTAAACCCATCCAAGTCCATATCATGGTTAATAAGCTTAAACTCAGGACTATTTTGATAAGAAGCAAATTCTTGCTGCCATTCTTGCTCGGTCAATGGTGGAAAAATACCTGAAATAGGCTCCCAGTTTGTCATCGAAAGCCCTGAACCAGTAAGCCTAGTTAACCCACCAATGGCCACCATGAGTAGGACCATGAAACAGCACACTAATAGCCAACGATAGATAGCTTGGTTGTAGGTTTTAGGCATGGGTTAATTTAAATAATTACTAATTTTTACTATACACAACATTACGAAAACACTTGTTGCTTGATGATCTTGATTATTACGTATAACCCTTTTTAACATTCATCATCTGCTCAAGTGCCGGGATGACGGATATTAAAAAGTCTTACACACAAATTTCCGCTATCGTTCTACACCAAATGTTTTATATTATCCACAATTTTAACTTATCAAATACGTAAAATCATGCAAAACCCAAACGCTATCCCCTTGGCCCGCAAGTGGTTTTTCTTGAGCATTGCCTCACTTGCTATTGCTGGATTATTTTCACTTCCACCGGCCATTTTACGCGGTCCGTTTTTTGAACAACTTTTTAATACCCAGCATATTTTTGATGTTAGCTTAGTTATACATGTTAATATGTCAGTCTTGGTATGGATTCTCGCTATTGGTGGCATGATGACAGTCATGCATGCCACCAACCGGTTTGTACATGTTTATGCATTAGCAACATTATGCTTTTACTTATGCTTAGGCGGAACAGTACTCATGACACTTGGAGCATTGGTCCCAGATACTCAGGCCATCAAAAGTAACTATATTCCAATGCTTACAAACATTGTCTTTATCATAGGACTTAGTGTATTTGCGTGTGGTATTCTGGGCCAGGCAATTCTTGCTATCCCACCTCGATTTCCTACCCTTTCTCAACCACTTAATCTCAGCCTTTGCAGCGCTGCGGTAATTATCTTGATAGCAATGGGATGTTTCATGATCGCCGGCACGATGTTGCCTAACCAACCTGATGATTTAGCACATTTTTATGAGCAACTCTTTTGGGGAGGTGGCCATGCACTTCAATTTACATTTACCAGCTTACTCATTGCAACCTGGCTAAAGCTTGCTGACCACACTGGGTTATCACTTTTAGTTAAAAACAAATACCTTAGTATTATTATATTATGTAATCTTTTATTTGCGGGTATATGTCCATTTATCTACAAATTATACCCCTCAATAGAAGATACTATTTGGCCATTTACACTACATATGCGATGGCTTGGTGGCATTGCCCCAGTAACAATCGGCTTAATCATTGTGGGAAGCTTCCTTACATCCAACAATCAATCTCCTTTGCCTTATATTAAACACGGTCTTTTATGGTCAATTTTATTCTTTGGCTATGGCGGTCTACTTGGTGTTCATATTGGAGGTATGGACACAACTGTACCAGCACATTATCACGCCTCCGTCGTAGGTGGCATCACCATGGCATTCATGACACTATGCTATACAGTTGTCCCTACTCTCTTGGACAAAGCATTTACCCAACCACGTGCAGCAATGATTCAGTTATACCTGTATGGTATTGGTCACGTACTACACATTACCGGCCTGGCCGTAATGGGCGGCTATGGAGCACTTCGTAAAACTGCAGGAAATAGTGCTCAAGTCGACACTATCATTGGAAAAGCCTTGTTTTTTGGAGGCGCACCGCTTGCGCTAATTGGTGGACTTATGTTTGTGATTGTAATATACAAAGCATATCGTAAGCCTCAATAAGAAACAATACCATGACCACATTAGCTATTTTTATTGGACTTTTAATTGTTTGGGTAGGTGGGTACTACCTCATATATAAATCCGATTTACTTAAACAATTCAGAAAAAAAGCTGGAATATTCAGCGCAATTGTAGAAAGCGAATTACCCAGTGTTGAAATTACACCAACTGCCGATAAATCACTCCAATTATGGGACAGCAAGTTTGGTGGCCTACCTTACCTTCCAACTTCACAGGAATACCCAAAAGACAGTGAAGGCGAACATCTGCATTTTTTAGCGCAAATCAACTTTGCTCAGATGCCATCCATTCAACCCTTTCCCAAGAAGGGTATATTGCAATTTTGGATTGCAAACGATGACCTTTATGGCCTTGATACCGACGACCAAACTCTGCAAGATGGCTTTAGAGTCATTTTTTACCCGCAGATCGATAACAACAATCTTGTAACCAACTTTGACTTTGTTGAGCCATTTGAAAATGGCCCACTTGGAGACAATCACCAACATGGATTAAGGCTAAGTTTCAAAAAACGCTCAATGCCGGTTACTTTTGAGGATTTCCGCCGCGAGAAAATACTAAGATTTAATAGTGATGAAGGCATAGAAGCCTATATCGCAGAATATCCGGGAGATGGCCATAGGGTTGGCGGATATCCAACATTTAGGCAAGACGACCCTCGTAGCTACAATTCAAGCGGTTATCAAGACAAAACAATCATGTTACTCCAAATAGATTCTGACCCTGAAAATGATATATATTGGGGCGATGGCGGCATTGCACAATTTTTTATTAGCGAAGAAGATCTCAAAAACAAAGATTTTTCAAATGTTCTGTTTAATTGGGATTGTAGTTAACCTGTAAAAAAACATCAAACATTAGGTCAACACACATGCTTGAACACTCTAAAGTATTTTCTCAATTCATCTATGAAATACTATCAACACAGGTACGTAAAAGCAGCTGTTTTACGCCTGTGATAGCAAGTATTAAAAATAGAAGTGATTATATTTGCAAAACACTCCTTATCATCTCAGCAATAATCGTTATTCCTTCTCTATCATCGGCAAAAGAGTTAACTGACGATGGAGTGAATGCATTAATGCAGGTCACCCGACTAGAACAACAATTAACACAAGTTCCGGTTATGATTCGGACTTCTATTGACCAACAGTTAACACAGCGTGCTAAACAAAAACCTGAAGACGCTAAAAAAACATCGCAGCTACGTGCAGCATTAATGCGCTCTCTTGATGCAAACATCATGATTGAAATTCTCAGAAAATACTATAAGCAAAACATTACTCCAAAAGAGGCCACATACATTATTGAATGGCATAATTCGGACTTAGGTAAAATTATCAGCTATAACGATACAGAGCTTGGAAAGCCAGAAAACTATCAACAAGCACTTGCAAGTGCAGCCATGATACAGGCAAACCAAGAATTAATGGATTTTGCCAAACGCATTGATGAGCTTGTCGGAATTAGTCAACAATCCATTGCCATTCAAGATAATATTCTCGATGCAACACTCAACGTAATGGCATCTTTATACAGCCCTCAAGAACATATCCAAATTGTAACCCGAGTAAACCAAAATAGGCCTGAGATTTATGCCCAGGCTCACCACACCGCCCAACTCACTCTGGCTTATTCCTATCGCCACTTGACCAAAGAACAACGCAACCAATATCTTGCATATCTGGACCATCCAATCAGCAAAAAATTTAACCGTGTTACACTTGAAGGCTTTCTTATGGCATTTGATGCAGTGATGAAACAATTGGATAAAGAAGTACGCAAAGAACTGAGCGGTAGCGCATAATTCCTCCCATGGATTACCGCAAGAATAAATCATAACTTGAATTTTTCTAAAACAATAGGTTGAATAATATCCGTCATTTTTGTATGTGTTGTAATGGGTGCATTTAAGTTATACATTAGACTTTGGGGGAACGTATCTCCGGTCGCTATAAAGCGATTACGCGCATGCACTTATACAACCAAAGAGAGAATATTTTCAAACTAACGGATAGACAATGTTGGACAAACAGCTCAGTTGTAATAGCGGGGGCACCATGCTTTACCCGATGGTACCGCTACAAGAAGGATTTTGGTTTGCGTGGAAACTCAATCCACAAAGTTATGCGTACAATACATCTATCCAATTACAATTAAATGGTAACATGGATGTAGAGCATTTCAAAAAATCTATTATGCAATGCATAACATTATTTGATTCTCTGAGAGTCAAATTTATCTCTCATAATGGAGATATTTGTGCCGAGCTTTCTAGCGATATCATACCAACATTAGACTATTTTGACCTAACCACCAATAACACAATCAATGACGAAGAAAAAAAGGATCAAGCGACTCACATCGTCCATAACCTAGCACGCCAACCATTTGATTTGTTCACTGCACCCTTAGCCAGATTTTGTTTAATTAAAGTTTCACATGACACTTATTTTTTTGGCACCTCCATTCCACATATTTTATTTGATGGAGGGTCAGCACAACTTTTCCTTAAAACACTCTCAATGATATATAACAATGACCCCTTGGAATTTGAGACTCTTAAGCCAGGCGATCAACTACAACAATATGTTTCTTTTTATCAACACCCCCAATCAAACAACGATACTACGCTGTCTTCATCACTTGCCTATTGGGAAAACATACTAAAAGACCACAACCTAGAACTTTCATTTAATAAAACATTAGATTCCAACCAAAATATTCAAGGTAATTGCTTACGTTTTAAACTAACCAATGCCCAAAATAAAAAACTTAAATCCCTTGCAAAGCAGCATAAAACTTCTCTTTTTGTTACCATTACTTCCTTATTTAATATTCTGGTAAGTAATTATTTTAATAACAACGATATTGTATCGCATTACAGCATTAACACGCGTCCTTTAAACTTAAAACACTGCCTAGGATTGTTTGTCAATAACGTCCCTCTTAGGGTTAAACTAGAAGCTGGTATGTCATTTCAGGACATTATTCAACAATGCCACCAACAACGAAAAGACGCTAAAAAACACGCACATGTTCCTTTACCACAAATCATCAAACATATGCGTAAAACTCAAACTATTTCTAACAACAACATGAATCTCTCTCTAAGCGAGGGAAATGTTCTTTTTCCAGGAGCATCACTTCATGACATGATTATTACACCGTTAGAGTTTAACTACCAGGAAGTCATTAATGACCTTGCCTTAATTTATGACACCTCAATGCAAGACACGATTGTTTTTGAATGGCAATATAAAACTAAATTATTTGAGCTAGAGCAAATTCAAGAACTAACTAGTAGTTTTAGCTACCTAATTGATCAAATATCGCAAGATCCATTGGTTGATTTATCGACACTCAAAGTTATTTCTCCAGAATCAGAACAACTTATCCATCAATTTAACCACCACACACACTCATCAACCACAGAACTTGAGCCCATTTCTACAACAATTAGAAAAATCGCTCGGCAATACTCAAGCCAAACCGCACTGATCAACCATACACAACAGCAGTATAGTTATACCGAACTACTGCAAATGTGCGATCAAATTAGCCTATTGCTATCCGAACACTCCGTTAAACCAGGATCACGCGTCATGGTTTACATGCACAGTAGTCCAGATCTCATTGCAACAATGCTTGCCATCTTTACATTGGGTGCATGTTATATTCCTATTTATCCGGGTACACCACAAAGCCGACTAAACGATATACTCCAAGACAGCCAAACCAATATCATCATCACAACACCCCAACAGCAAGCGCAATTAAGCAATCTGCAAAACTGTCCTCCTGTGGTCACATTAGATCCTACAAACTATTCCCATACGAACATAAAAACAATACCACCTACTCCTTCCAATCACCTCGAACTTCCTGCCTATATTCTTTACACTTCAGGAACAACCGGAAAACCAAAGGGAGTTGAAATTTCACATCGAAGCATTGCTTTAAAAATGCAATGGATGCAAAAAACGTTTCCATTACAAGTTGGAGACAGGGTACTTCATCACATTAATATTACATTTGATCCATCACTTCACGAAATGTTATGGCCTTTAAGTAATGGAGCTTGTATCGCGATATCTGATCCTGAGCAATCTGGCCGTCCAGACTATCTTGTAGCATTGATCCACTCTCAAAAAATTAATTGCATCTCTTGCGTTCCATCCCTCCTATCAATGTTACTAAATAACCCATCCTTTAGCCAGTGCAACGACCTTAATTATGTTTTCTCAGGAGGTGGAGCATTACACCCTGAGTTAGTAAATAAATTTTATCAAGAGTTTCAGTATCCACAAACAACACTCTACAATTTATACGGCCCAACCGAAACCACCATTACCGCAACTTACTATCCTTGCTTACCGAATCAAAACAATGCTCACACCATTCCAATTGGCAAACCTGCTGAATATACCTCTATTTATATCTTAAATGATTACCAACAACTTCAACCACTTGGAGCTGTTGGTGAGTTGTATATAGGAGGCGACTGCCTTGCAAACGGTTATATTAACAATCCAAGCGCTAACAAGAAAAAATTTGTCCCTAATAACATCGCCAACGACCCTTCCCAATCTCGATTATATAGAACAGGCGATTTAGGTTATTATACCAAAGAAGGAAATATTCAATTTGTTGGTAGAAGAGATAATCAAATAAAACTCAATGGCTACCGTATTGAAATTGATGATATTGAGCATAATATACTGGCTCACCCGGATGTGGGTAAAGTTGCCATCATCAAAAGAGACCATCCTTACACGCATACTCCTATGCTGATTGCATTCTATACAAGCAACCCTAACAGTCAGCCTACAAACCAAGACATCAAACGCTTTCTTACGTCACGGGTACCCGATTATATGGTCCCTGCTTTGTTTGTAAAACTCGACCACATGCCTCTTCTTCGAAATGGCAAAATAAACCGGCATCAGCTTGCCGATAGGCCAATAGAGTTACAAACATCTAAGACCGAAGAGCGTCCTCTCAATAAAACCCAAGAATCTATCTTGACGATTTGGTCTCATCAACTTGGAATTCCTAGTGAAAAAATTGGTATTCATGATAAATTTTTTGAGATTGGTGGCGACTCCATTTCACTCATTGCGGTTGCGTGTGATATTGAAGCATTGTTCAACATAAAAATATCACTGAGTCAATTTTTCTCCTTACCAACCATTACCGACTGCGCCCATTTTATTGACCAATACACAGCACAAAACTACTCGCGTCAACACAACATGTTTCTGTCTTCTGATATGGTCAAAAAACGGAAACGCCATCTTAATCGCAAAAAAATTCTTAGCCATTAGTGTATTTTAAAGGGAGATATGACAAGCTTATGACAGAACATAATGATAACGACATTGCCGTTATTGGCATGTCAGGACGTTTTCCAGGTGCAAACTCTGTTAACAGTTTTTGGGAAAATCTAATTCATGCAAAAGAATCAATCACCCGTTTTTCTGACGATGAACTGATCACCAACGGTATTGCAGAAGAAGATATCCTAAACCCCAATTATGTACGAGCAAAAGCCATCATGCATGATGCTGATATGTTTGATGCATCATACTTTAATTATTCTACACTTGAAGCATCACTCATTGACCCACAACATCGTTGTCTTTTAGAAGAAACACTTTTAGCGCTTAAACAGTGCAAGGTCGATACACATAACGACTCCAATGTTGTTGGTTTATACGTTAGCTCTAGCTTCAATACATATATTCTTGAACTCATCAAGCAGCATCCCTACCTTCTGGACTCTAACCACTTCTACCAACTTGTTACTGCCAATGGTGTTGATTTTCTAGCCTCACGTATTAGTCACAAACTCAATTTAACCGGCCCTTCGCAAGTCATTCAATCTGCATGCTCATCATCTTTGTTAGCTGTACATAACGCCTGCCAAGGATTACTCAATTATGACTGCAACATTAGCATTGCAGGCGGCGTATCGATTACCACTCCTCTTAAATCTGGCTATATGTACAAAAAAGAAGGCATCGCATCTGCTGACGGACACTGCCGGCCATTCGACAAGAACGCATCAGGAACAGTCCCTGGTAACGGACTGGGGGTTGTCATATTAAAAAGATTAGAGGATGCGATCGATGACCATGATACTATTTATGCCGTCATCAAAGGAACCGCTACAAATAACGATGGCGCCAATAAAATGTCTTATAACGCTCCAAGTGTACTGGGGCAAACTAGAGTAATTAAACATGCCCTTGCTGTCACCGAAATAGACCCATCAACCATTGAATATATAGAAGCACATGGTACCGGAACCTTACTTGGCGACCCTATCGAAATGGAAGCCATCAGCACTGTCCACAAACATAGAGACAGCTCAAACCCATGTAAAATTGGCTCTGTAAAATCCAATATTGGCCACCTTGATGCTGCAGCCGGAATAGCAGGATTTATTAAGACGGTACTCAGTCTCCATCATAAAAAAATTCCTCCCTCGATCAATTTTGAAACAGGTAATGAAAATATACCTTTTTCTTCCATTCCAATTTCGGTGAATACTTCCTTACATGACTGGCAGCGCAATAAGCTTCATCCAAGACGCGCCAGTATTAGTTCATTTGGTATGGGAGGGTGCAATGTCCACGCTATTATTGAAGAATCCCCGCTTGAACAAGCAACCTCGGCTATTTCGCCACCAATAAACATATTCAATCGTCGTCGCTTCTGGATTGATACAATCACATCACCTGCTAAAACAACGTCCACCGGCACCAGTCAGCACACTATTTTAGAAACACTTACACAGACTTTGGAAAACCTTACAGGTGACACAATAGACGATACTGAGCTTACCTTTGATGAGCTAAATGTCGATTCTTTTATGACATTAGATTTCATACTCGAAATTGAAACATCTTTAAAAATAAGTGTTACATTGCAAGATTTTACTACCTATCCAACACTTAAAGCACTAAGTCAACACATCACCAATCTTCAACAAAACCAAACAGCCTCTGACCCAGCAACTCATAAGAACTATATTCATCTTAACACCATCTCAGAATCTGCCATTACATTATTTTGCCTATATCCTGCAGGTGGATCAGTAGCAATTTTTAAAGAATTTGCCCGCCATATGCCTGAAACCATCAATGTTATTGGGCTTGAATCAGATCACCTCACTGACAACACCACCATCCAAGACATCGCCATAAAAGAACGTGATCGTATTAAAGCCATCCAACCAGAGGGACCATACCGATTATTTGGCGCATCTATTGGCGGTAATATAGCATTCGAAATTTCTAAATTATTGCTACAACATAACGAAGAAGTAGCACTTCTTGCCATGGCTGACAGCCCACCACCGGGTTTAGCGCAACCAACGCACGATAATATCCCCGATTCAAATGAACAAATCATTGAATATATTAAAAAATTATCTCCTGACATGTCCAAACAAATCACAGATTTGAGTAAGACATCACATCAACATTTGGAGCAATTCTTTGATAACTGGCGTATACACAAACAAAGCCTCTATTGCTATGAAACCACTGCATATCATGACAATGTAGTATATTTCTTAGCTAATGAAAAAACAAACGACTACGCCCTGGATATAGACGTTACAAAATGGCAACCATATTTTCATGGCAACACAGAACTGATTACTATTGATGGGAACCATATCAGTATGTTTTCAGGCAATGGCGCAAAACAAATGGCGCACTATATTCAAACGTCGCTCCTTGACAATAGCAACACAGCTGTCACTACCGCCAAGGAGCTCGAAGAAGCTTGCAATTAAACAGCAAGCTTCTCTTCTTCAATTTCTGAAGTTGCAGTGTTAACGTCATCATTTGCGTTTGGCTTAAAAGCGTAACGTTCAATATCGTCGTCACTAACTTCAATGCCAGGTAAGAACAATTTATTGATTAATTGCTTATGGGAAACGTTGTTTTGTACCCGAGCACCAATTAGCTGTCCTAAGGCTAATTTCATAGAAAGATTTTGAATCACCGGACTAACAGGCAACCTTGAAATAACTTTCTCGGATTGTTCCGTCATCGCATGTGGCCCAGTGATCCTATATTGCGCTGACATATGCCCACCAAATACTAACTTATAGAGCATTGCAGGCCTTAACACGTACCGTGACCACTCTATCTGACACCCAATAAGTTTGCTAAGCGTGGTCATAAATTCATGATAATCAACAACTGTCAAAATATTTGGACTAAATTTAAAACGCTCATCCTTTTCTTTCTTATGTTGTTTGATCAATAATTCAATATTGTGAGGTAACTGTCGTTTACCACTGAGAATCAAGGCGTAATACCGTGCTATCATTTCTGAACATGCAGGTATTGCACCTAAAGATGGCCTATTCCAACCAATAAACGCTACATTCTTCATTTTTGGATGAAATGCATTCAAGTACAAGTTCCTTACATTATTGTCTTCTACCTGATGATCTTTTAAGAAGCCAAAGCTTTCTTTATAACCAGTACACAACATCACAGTATCACACGGGATTTTCTGACCTGACTTGGTAATAATACCATGGTCATAAAACTCAGCTATCTCATCTTTATGAACATCAATTTTTCCTGAAACAATATTCTTCACAAACGTAACATTTTTTGTAGCAAATTTTCTTTCAGGCGTTGCTCCCCCTAGGATACTCCATGACTTAATCAGCTTAACAGCTTCCACCTCATGAGGAACACTGTGATCCAAGAAGCTCATATCAGTACTCTGATTGAACGAATCAAGGGCTGGTTTTTTGTTCAATCCCAAAAGCTTCAATACACTGTTAGTCACCTTTGCTACTGTAGCACAAGCAAAAAGATAAACCTTGAGTAGTGTTGATGAAGGGTACGAAAATGAAGATAATGCTCTAGATGTATTAGCATCAGCAGCCTCATGCTGTTGATTTCTTGGTACAAGCACAGGATAATTCCGGATCAGCAAATGACACTCTTTGGAGACATCCGATATCTCCCTTACAATATCGGCCGAACTCTCGCCAATACCAATCACAACCACCTTTTTATCTCTAAAGGCATCCCCTTCCATATATTGAGAACTATGGACAATCTCGCCCTTAAATTCATCACTTTTTTCAAATTGTGGTATACTGGGCACCTGATGTGTACCCGTGCAAATAGCAACTCCATCACATTCATAATCCAATACATCACCAGAGTTATTACACTTTACCGTCACAACCCAGCGATCACCTTTTTCTGCCACCGATAATACTTGTGTAGAAAATTTAATAAACCGATCCAGGCTATATTCTAGTGCATAATCTCTTAAGTACTGGAGATATTGATAATGATGCCAATGAACACGTCTATGTTCCTTTGGTGAAAAATCTGAAAATGCCATTTGATAATTACTGATGGTCAGAACTGTATTTTTATAAACACTCCCTCTTTTACCATCAAAAGCCTCTTTACTGTTAAATAACCCACCTAAATCAGCGGCTTTATCAAAGCAAATTGGATTGTGCCCTTCATCTAACAACTGTTTAATGGTTGTCAGGCCAGAAGCACCCGCACCTATAATGCATATATCTTTACCCATAATACCCTCAACTTATAATAAATAAAAAAACATTATTTAATTACTGTAGAAATAGCAAGCAAGTCTGAATTAATTCTAATATTTTTGCGCTTGGCCCGGTTAATATTAATAAAAAACTTCACCTTACCGTCTGCTTGCCAGCTAAACTCAATAATTCCGTGTTTCTTAGCAAAGCCCTTTGCATCTCCAATCGTAGCTACATTCATATCACTGTATTTTGCAAGCAACCTATCATAATCTTCATGGAACACGCTAATATAAACAATTTGACACCCGCCAGAGACATTCTCATCTTGAGATACCGTTATCTTCTTCTTTCCAACAATCTTGGATAATGTTGCATAGACACGTTCATCTCCAAACACACACACTGTGGCCTTACCACTATGATCACGTACCTCCACATGGTCTAATAACTTAAAGATGTACACGGCTGTTAACTTATAATCTTTAAATGCTTCCTTTGCCAAGACAACAGAAAACCAAGATTGAAGTAAAACAACCAAAAACACCCAACCAAATAGGAGCATCTTTACACGCATTACCTTACAAACACCCTCATAAAACTAACAAAAAACACTTCACGTAACTATACCAAAAGATACTCAAAAACTTAAAAATCAATTCTCACTTTACCAAAAATGGTTCGGCCATTTTCGTAGGCAATCTCTCCAAAATTTGCTACAAATTCATCATTATAGTCATCGAACAAGTTTTGACCAATCAAACTTAACTCAACCCCATCAGAAGCTTCCCACGTTAAATTAGTGTCAAACCGAATATAGCTATCAACCGTTCCATTTACTATTTCATCAACATAATAGACAAGGTTTGTTAACTCTAAGTCATAAGGAAGATCCAGGTAAGACCTAACATTCAATTGCTGTTTTGGAGTACGCACATCAGTTGTAACAATAGTTTCAAAGGTCTTGTCTGGTTTAATATTGATATAACTATACGAACCAGCCAACTCCCAGTAATCGGTCACTTCCCAATTCACAGCAACCTCAGAACCGTACACTTGAGCACTTCCAGAATTACCAACCGTCACTTGCACAGGAGTAGTCAATAATGTCACATTATTTGCTAGCTTAGTATAATCATTATAAAATACCGCAATATCAAACATGACATCACTTCTTGGCTGAATACGGTAGCCAGCCTCATAAGCAATCAGCTCTTCAGAATCAGATCCTCTGCGTCCAACTTGCTTCACAAAACCAACAGGCGTACCAACCGCTGCAAGCTCACCATCATCCTGGAACAAATTAGGTGTTCTCACCGCACGCGATACCCCTGCCCATAATGTTTGCTTTTCATCTATAAGATAGCTTGCTCGTGCACTTGGTTGCACTTCAAAACCAGTATGAGAATTATGTTCTAATTTCGAACCAATGGTAAAAAACAACTCATCCGGTATGAGAGTAATTTTATCTTGAAGAAACATACTATATAAATGCGTATAACGATCATCTGGTGTAAATGCTGCCAATTCGGTATTATCAAACATCCCGTGAATATTTCGATACCCAATACCCCAGGTTATCTCGTTACCATGATAGGGCGTAAGTGCATGCTGAAAATCTAAATCCAGGGTATGAATATCTTGATTACCTCCAGCCGAAATACCATTTCGTTGAGCAACGTCATAATATGCCTGAAATGACGTCACCGAATCATTATCAAGTGTCTGATCCCACTTAAATAAGACATTACCTCCAAAGGACTCTTCATCCATCTCAATAGACTGAGAATATGGAGCAGTAAGTGTTGGCGTTACCAACGAAACATCCGCCGTGCCACTATACACATCTCCTTGTAAAGTATACTTACTTTTGCTTTTCTTCCAATCTGCTCTAAAACCACCTTGTCCTCTTCTCCAATCATCATTCTGTTCAACTCCAGAAAGATTACGCCCCCCTCCTCTTACAAAAAACTTTCCATATGTCTTAGCATAAACTTCTTCATCTATTTGAAAACCTGTTCTGGCACCTACAAAAGCTTTTTCTTGCTTTCCTACCCCTGCAGTTACCATTGATCCTTGGGCATCCTCAGCATTCTTGGTAATAATGTTAATCACACCATTGACCGCATTTGCACCCCACAACGTTGCTCCAGGACCGCGAATAACCTCAATACGCTCAACGTCTTCAAGCAATACATCCTGAGCATCCCAATAAACTCCAGAGAAAATTGGTGTGTAAACTGAACGCCCGTCAATGAGTACAAGTAGCTTATTTACAAATTGGCTATTAAAACCCCTTGCTGACACAGCCCATCTGCTTGTACCAACTTTAGCTACCTGCATTCCTGGAACCATACGTAGTAATTCTGGTATTTGTGTAGCACCAGAACGCCTAATATCTTCTTTGTTAATAACATAAATGGCAGCCGCAGCTTCACGGTATTTTTCTGAACGCTTTGACACCGAGGTCACTTGCATATTCACAATATCTTCCAATGACATCGACAACAACTTTTGCGTTTCTTCATCTAACTCTTGAGCATTCACCGAACTACATGCAAGCATTGCAACGCATGAAACACACATAAGTAACCTGTTGGTTTTTTTACCTTTCATTGGTTCCCCCCATTTGTATGGCATTCATAAAACATTCAAGACAAGAGTTTTCTCAAATGATTTACTATGTTATATAAACAACTACAGGTATCAACAATTAGGTAAATTAGGACTAAATGTCAAAAGATAAAAGCAGCCACGCCAGCTTCATCTATAATATACCCATCAAGGCACAGCTAACGTTTATGGGGATGTTTCTATGCATTGTTACTACCCTAACTTTATCTTTAGCATTTATAAAATACGATACACAAAATGCTAAAAATTCCATCAAAGACGAATTAAGCATGCTCTCTCGTATCATCGGGAACCGTGTAATACCTGCAATTGACTATGATTTACCAGAGCAAGCAGAGTCGAACTTGAACGACCTTAAGGCAATTAAATACATATTACTAGCATGCATATTTACCGATGATAATGCGATTTTTGCTCAGTATAAGCAGGAAGAATTTTCTGACACGTGTGACAAATACGCAACACTTCAACAACGTTCGGACTTAATTAACAGCTATCAGCCTATTAAAATCAACAATTCCACACGTGGGCATATCTTTATTTTATCCGACCTTCGCCGTGTTGATCAGCATATTGAAGAATTTTCTTATAAGCTTCTTGGCATCGTATTTGCCGTACTTGCTATTTCCTACCTTCTGACCTACATGATTCAGCGCATTATTTCCACTCCAATTGCAAGCCTCGTAGATATCACAGAGCACGTGCAAAGTGGTGACTACACCGTAAGAACCCAAGAACTAGGAACAGCTGAGCTTGGTAAACTCGCAAAAGGTTTCAATAAAATGATGGAAGTTATTCATCGTCGTGACCAACAGCTCAAGAAAAGCCATGAAAGCTTAGAAAAAAAAGTTGCTCAACGAACAGCCGACCTCGAAGAGGAAAAAATTAAAGCAGAAGCCGCAAATGAAGCAAAATCAGAATTTCTTCGTAACATGTCACACGAATTTCGTACACCGTTACACGGAATGAACAGCTTCTCAATATTTGGTATTAATGAATATGAAACCGCAGACCGCGAAGACCTAAAACGATATTTCGAGCGCATCAACGTTACAACACAGCGCCTAACAACACTCGTAGACGGTGTATTAAATATTGCTAAGATGGAAGATGGCTCTGAAGTCTTTAACATGCAACGATACCCGCTGGCATCCATTACTGATATCATCTCAATGGAACAACCTACCGCAATGTCAGATAAGAACCTAACCTTCAGCATGAAAGCACCAAAACAGAAACTTCATTTAGTATGTGATCGCGACAAAATTGTACAAGTTCTAGTGAACCTACTTGGTAACGCAGCTAAATTTAGTTCTGAAGGCCAAACCATTTCATTGAAAATCAAAAAAGGTAAAGACAAAGACGGTACTGGCAATATTACATTTATGGTCTCTGATCAAGGAGTCGGTATTCCTGAAGGTGAACATGAAGCAATTTTCAAGAAATTTGTGCAAAGCACCCGTACAAAAACACAAGCTGGCGGCACAGGATTAGGACTTAGTATAAGCGCAGGCATTGTCCGTTCTCACGGTGGCAAAATTTGGGTAGAGGATAACCCTGGCGGCGGTGCTATTTTTATCTTCACTATCCCCGATAATAATCCTGAAGGTGAAGTCACATCTGTAGGTGCGGAACTATAGATCACCCTCATATAGCACATTAAAGGTTATTTTGCTTGCTTGGCAGCGTCCAGGCAAACGCGCGTCACTTACCAAAAAATCCATTGATGACCGACAACTACCTTAAACTTGACAATTTTGTAACTAAAAGTTGCCTTTCTTTGCGCAATTGGTTATAATATTAACAACATGCGAGGGGAGAGACAATATGGAGCATGTAAAGGGACTGCGCATTGTCGGAGCTGACGATGATGTTATCAATGTTGAGATTATGGTCAAAAATCTTAAAGATGGCGGCCACACTGCAACTATATTTGAAGAAGGACGCGTAACCTGGGAGCACTTACAAGCGCACCCAGATGATGTGGACATTGTTCTTCTTGACAAAATGATGGTCACCATGACCGGCATGGAAATCAATAATGAAATGAAAAAACATCCCATTTTAAAGGATGTACCTGTCATTATACAAAGTGGTGACGCCGTACCAGAACGTATTCAAGAAGCGTTAGACCAGGGAGTCGATAAGTACGTCGTAAAACCCTTCACTACCGAAGACTTACTTCTTGCTATTGATGAAGTTGCACAAGATTACGGGCTAAATCAGTAGTAATTCTTGCATTTTCAGTATAAAACGCTAAAACAATCGCTTTAATATAAAGCATTAATAGCATATTTATCTATGAACAAAATTACCCAAGAACAAGCCCTTGAGGCTGTCAAAACTCTTATTTCCTGGGCAGGAGACGATCCTAGTCGTGAAGGACTCATTGACACACCAGCTCGTGTAGTAAAAAGTTACAAAGAACTTTTTGCAGGATACAATGAAGACCCTGCAGAATTGCTATCACGTACATTTGAAGAAACAGATGGCTATGACGAAATGGTTTTGCTTAAAGATATTCAGTTTGAATCATGCTGTGAACATCATATGCTGCCCATTATTGGCAAAGCGCATGTCGCATATCTTCCCAATAAACGGGTAGTTGGTATTAGTAAATTAGCAAGAGTAGTAGATGCCTACGCTAAACGTCTGCAAATACAAGAAAAGATGACAGCCCAAATTGGCCAGACCATTTATGATGCCTTAGAGCCAAAAGGAGTTGCTGTTGTTATTGAAGCTACTCATCAATGCATGAGTACTCGCGGCGTCCATAAGCCAGATGTAATCATGAAAACCAGCCATTTACTTGGTGCATTTAGATCAAACCGTCGTACACGCAATGAGTTTTTAAACCTTATTCGTTAAGTTCTATTGAAATTGAAAATTTCAGGGTGTAGTTAATGTTGTTCAAAGAAGACAACATAAAACATTAAAAGCACCATGCTCCACTACCGTCCTGTTTTTTACGTTATTGGTATTTTGTTAATTGTATTATCAATAGCGATGTTGGTACCAGCCATTGTTGATGGTTATCGTGGAGATGCCGGATGGTCAAATTTTGTAATATCATCCTTCTTAACCGCTTTCTTTGGTATTAGCCTGGCACTCACCAACCAAGATAAACACGCAAAACTTAGTGTGCGTGAAGCTTTTATTTTAACCACCCTTAGCTGGGTGGTATTGGCACTATTTGCATCCATTCCGTTATACATGTCAACTTTAGAACTAAGCTTCACCGATGCATTTTTTGAGTCTATGTCAGGCCTAACAACAACTGGAGCCACAGTACTGATTGGACTAGATGACATGTCCAAAGGCATTTTAATATGGCGCGCTATATTGCAATGGCTTGGAGGTGTGGGAATCATTGTGGTTGCCATGGCGGTTCTTCCTATGCTCAATATTGGTGGTATGCAGCTATTTAGAACAGAATCGTCGGATAAGTCAGATAAAATTATGCCTCGAGCCACACAAATTGCTGCCGGCATTAGCACCACATACATAGTATTAACCGGAACATGCGCGGTTATTTTGTGGATGCTAGGCATGACCGGATTTGATGCTATATGCCATGCTATGACCACCATTGCCACAGCTGGATTTTCTACTCACGATGAGTCCATTGGTTATTTTAATAATGCCAGAATTGAGCTGGTCATTGCAATATTTATGATAATGAGTGCACTGCCCTACGTACTCTACATTCAGACAATGGGAGGAAATGTAAAGGCATTTTTTCGTGACTCGCAAGTCAAATGGTTTATACGCACATTAATAGGCTGTATTATGGTTATGGCTCTTTGGCTCCATTATTACTTGGACATGGATATTTTTACTGCTGTGCGTCACAGTTTGTTTAATATAACCTCTATTGCCACAACAACCGGCTTCACTTCTCAAGATTATTCATTATGGGGAGGCTTTGCATTAACCTTAATATTTATGCTCTCTGTGATGGGAGGATGTACAGGCTCTACCACTGGTGGTATCAAAATATTTCGCTACCAAATCTTATCTCAAACTGCGTCAGTACAGATAAACCGTCTTATTCATCCTCATGCAATCTACAAACCTAAATTTAACAATAGAGCAGTCAGTGAGGCCATTACTTCTTCGGTAATGAGCTTTTTCATTTTATTTGCCTGTAGTTTCTTATGTTTATCCTTATTATTATCATTTACTGGCTTGGATTTCTTATCCAGCATGAGTGCATCAGCAGCTACCATGGCAAATGTTGGCCCTGCACTTGGCCCTATAGTTGGTCCTTCTGGTAATTTTGCACCCCTCACAGATGCCGCCAAATGGTTTTTAATGTTTGGTATGTTGTTGGGACGTCTAGAAATTTTTACAGTATTGGTACTCTTTTCTAAGAAGTTCTGGGAAGACTAGACTTGCATTTCTTGGCACTAAGGACTATAAGGTTAGCCCCTTAATCTTAAGAAATATCATAGGTATATCATGTCTTACAAAGTTGCTGTAGTTGGCGCTAGCGGTAATGTTGGCCGCGAAATTCTTTCTATTCTTGCTGAACGCGAATTTCCTGTTAGCGAAGTTGTTGCTCTTGCATCAAAACGCTCTGAAGGCAAAACGGTTAGCTTTGGCGAACATGACACCTTAACGATACAAGCTTTGGAAGATTTCGACTTTACCGGAACTCATATTGCTCTGTTTTCCCCTGGTGGCAGTGTGTCCGCACAATATGCACCCATTGCGGCTGAAGCTGGCTGTGTAGTTATTGACAATACTTCTCATTTTAGAATGGATGAAGACATCCCTCTTGTTGTCCCAGAAGTCAATGCTCATGCCATTGCGGATTATACAAAACGCAATATTATTGCCAATCCCAATTGCTCAACCATACAAATGCTTGTGGCACTTAAACCTTTGCACGATGCAGCAGTCATCAAACGTGTTGTGGTATCTACCTACCAGTCTGTTTCTGGGTCTGGCAAAGATGCTATGGATGAATTATACAAGCAAACTAAAGGTATTTTTGAAACCAACAAAATTCCTCCACACAAATTCACTAAACAAATTGCCTTTAATGTTATCCCGCATATTGATGTCTTTTTGGATAATGGCCTAACCAAAGAAGAGGCCAAAATGATTAATGAGACCAAAAAAATCTTGGACCCAAGCATTGAAGTATGCGCCACCTGTGTCCGCGTACCAGTATTTACTGGGCATGCAGAATCTGTTAATATAGAGTTTGAGAACAATCTTAGTGACGATGAGGCTCGTGAGATTTTACGCTCCTCTCCTGGCATTGTGGTTGTGGACGAACGAAATGATGGTGGTTACGTAACACCTATAGAATGTGTACGCGAAGATCATGTATTTATTTCACGTCTTCGCCAAGATCTAAGTGTTGCCAACGGACTAAACATGTGGGTAGTGTCAGATAACTTACGAAAAGGTGCTGCGTTAAATGCTGTACAGATTGCTGAAGAACTGATAGAAAACTACTTAAACTAACAAGTAATTTTTAGGGGGAAATATGCAACTATTGATCTTCCGTGCCACTTGGTATGTAAGTTTATCCCTATGTATTTCCCTCTTATTGTCTGCACAAGCCCTAGCAAAACCGACCATTGCCCAGATAGAGCAATACATAGAAAAAACACGTAAATCTGGAGCCCCAGTTAAGCTGACTGAAAAATTCGGTACAGATTTCAGTGAATTATTCTTAAGTGGTTTGGACCTTCAGGATGTTGACTTTAGTGGTGCCAATCTTCGTGAAGCTAGTTTTTATGGTGCCAACCTCAAGGGGGCAAATTTATCCCGCACCACCCTGCTTCAGGCAGACCTGTCGTCTACTACCTTAGACAAAGCAAACTTCACTGGTGCAGACCTAACGGATGCAGACCTTCAAGAATCCTCCATCAAGGGAGCCAATTTTACCGAGGCTAATCTTAAAGAAGCAGTACTGTCTAACAGCATTATTAACGGCTCCAATTTCTCAGATGCCAATATGTTTGGCGTTAAACTTTATGGCGCAGACCTTAGACGCTCAAAATTTAACGGTGCTAATCTCTATAGTTCCGATCTACAAGGAGCTAAAGCGTCTGAAGCAGTTTTTTACCGCGCTTACATGGAAGGTGCGGACTTACAAAGTGCTAATTTTTCTCGATCAAACTTATCAAAAGCCAATTTAACCAGCTCAACTCTCTCCCGAACCAACTTTACTGAAGCCAAGCTTATTGGTGCTGTACTCGAAAATGCAACTGCAATTGCAACAATCTTTAAAGATTCAGACGTCTCTAAAAGTAACTTTAGCAAAGCTAACTTAACCAATGCTCAATTTAACAATGCAATACTTCACGGTGTGATTATGGATAGCACCATTTTAGAGCAAACAAACCTTACCCAAACCGACCTTAAACGCGCCTTTATGGTGGGAGCAGATTTACGCGGAGCCGACCTACAAAAAGCAACGCTGGTAGAAGCCAGACTTGATGGTGCAAATCTTTATCGTACCATACTAACCGTAGCGCAGCTGCAACGGGCATCACTCCAAGATACTGAAATGTATTACACCGACCTAAGGTCTGTTAACTTAACAGGTGCTAATTTAACGCGGGCCGCCATCCGTGAGGCAAACTTAGCTGGTGCAAAACTCAATAATGCCAAATTATGGGGCGCCAATATTCAAAAAACCAACTTAAGCAACACCGACCTTACCGGCGCTAACGTGACAAATCTTCTTTTGATTGAGGTAAGTGGGCTTAAACGCCGCACCATTGCAAGCTTAGAAGAACAAGGGTCTTTCACCACCATTAAGCAAATAGAAAATGCCGCAGCAAAAAATATCAACCTATCATCCATGAACTTTGATCAAATGGACCTTGGAAATATTAATTTTGCAGGGGCAAACCTTTCACAATCCACTTTCAAACGCTGCACGTTAACCGAAGCAGATTTCAGCGACGCCAACTTAAGCAATACCGATTTTACGCGCGCAACAATGGAACGTGCTATTCTTTCAAAAGCCAATTTGAAAGGAGCCAACCTTACCCGTGCAAATCTACGCGGAGCAGATCTTAACAAAGCAGACCTCCTGGAAGCAAATCTTGCAAGTTCTGAGCTTTTTCGCGCTGATTTAGGGCGTGCTAATCTTAACCATACCAACCTAGAGGGCGCTAACCTCGATGAAGCTAGTCTTCACAATGCTTCCCTTAGACGCGCCAATATTCATCGTGCTACATTTAATGACACTATTTTATATCGCGCTAAAATAGAAGGCATTCAAGGAGCAAGCCCACAAACCATTAAAGAGTTTAAGAAGCGTATTGCCAAAAAACCAAATACCGCTGCTGCTTCAAATAAAGAATCTGAAGTTAACGTTGAAACCTCAACTGAATCGTTAGATCAAACCCCCGAAGCTACACAAACTGATACAAGTGATGAGTAGCCTCTAGTTTCACCACTATTCTTATAGCAGGTAATTATCTATCACCCGCGTCATAAACAGGGCAAAACAATCCTGAGCCTAGTAACCGTGCTAGGATGAATGAAATAATATAAAAAAAGAAAAATAATAAATAGCGGAGAGACTACCCCTTTAGCAGCTCTATTTATCTTCTTCATCCGAAGAAGAACTGCTACCAAAGCCAAAATTACCAAATTTCTGGTTAAATTTAGCCACACGACCTGCTTTCTTGTTTAGAAGAACGCCACCACCAGTCCATGCAGGATGCGTTTTTGGATCAACATCAAGCTGGAGTGTATCACCTTCTTTGCCATAAGTAGAACGTGTTTTGAATGTAGAACCGTCAGTCATTTTAACGGTAATTTCATGATAGTCTGGATGAATTTCTGGTTTCATGGCAATAACTTTTTTAAAATCTAAAAACTACAAAGGGGTCGTCTTATAGCACAATACACCGGCATTAAGCAAGTAAAAATATTTCCCTTACATTGCTCTAGCCTTATCAGCTTGTGACCCTGCACTAAAAGCAATAGCAAGATGGAAGTGACTCTTATCAAGCTTTTGCAGCAAATCACCTATTGGTTGCGGAATAAGATCAGAATTATCACACCCTGGGCGACCACGAAGACTTCTAAAACCTTCCCAAGACTGTTCTTTTTTAAAGCAATGCAGCATGGCAGCAGCTGTCTGAGAACCCGATGCTGATGCAGCAATCACTGTCTCTGTTTTATCGTCTCTTCCAATCAGGTGATTAGGATCTAAATCACCTGCCACCCAAATATGTGGCTTTGCTGTAGCACCAACAATCACATCTGTTATTGCTCCTGTGTTTTCATCAATATTAAGTTCTAATCCTTTGACTAACTCATTTGATGTACTCTTTTGGCTTCCTAATGCTAGCAACATCTGCGTACACGCAACATAATACTGGTGTTCTTCCAGTGGTTCACCTGTTAGTGGATGAGACATTGTTTCACCAAGTGAATCTGCTGATGAACCACGTTTCTTTAGTTTAGAGCGTTCAGCTTTGGGTAATAATTCATGCTCCTGCTGTTCAAATGCTGTCAGATCTATAATCACCCCCTGTAATTTGCCATCTTCTCCTAACACAACTTCATTAGCCTGAGAGTTGTAAATTACTTTGACCTTTACATCGGCGTCTTTAAGCATCTTAATTGATTCTTGGCGGTAATCACGGTCATTTTTTAGTCGTTCAGGAGGTTTTGTCCAATGTCCTGGCTCACCACTTTCTGGATTACGATCTAACATAGTAACAGAGTTAGGTTTCACTTTAGCAAGTTCTCTAAGGTCATCATTAGCAGTTAGTCCACCACCATAAACAACCACATCTTTACCAGCATATTGGCTAAAGTCTTTAGCCCACATTACTTCAATGGACTGCCTAACCCCTTCAACCTCTTGAAGGTTCTTTCGATACTTAGTAACATTGGGCTCCTCTTGTTGTGGAACAACTTGCGCCTCAGACACATTAAGTTCTACCCAGCGTGCCGATTCCATGACCCCAGTAGCAAGTACTACCTCATCAAAAGCGTACGTCTCAAGTATTTGTGGTGTCACATTCTCACCCATCTTAAAAGTCATACCAGTTGCGCGGTATAACGAGTCATAAAATTTAACATAGTCTTTAGGTAATTTATCATCGGGTATCTGCCAATATAACCCACCGATCTGTTGTTGCTTATCTAACACCGTCACATTATGGCCAGCCCTCCATAATAAATAGGCAGCATTCATGCCAGCAGGCCCAGCACCAACAATGCCAATATTTTTTATTTTATCTTTAGGAGGTTTACGCCTTACATCTTCAGCGACGTATTCATCAAACCAACCATAGGTCATACCAGCCAAAAATAAATGCTTCTCCGTATCTTTAATTTCAACGGGTTGTTCATTTCCTGGACCATTTTTGACGCATGCCGCTTCACAATCAGCAGGACAAATAAACCCCTCTAACATATCCATACTGTTACTTATAGCATGCTTAAATGCTAAATGAAGTTTAGCTAAAATAGGCTGGTGCAATTGATTTTTAGGATCTAATTTCAATAAAGATTCTGGCTTATCTATAAGAGCATCAAATAACGCAATTGCTTCTCCAAATGGACGAACATCATTCGGAATTTCTTTACGCTGAGCGCAGCCTTTTGGTCCATGGCAAGAATATGCTTGGCAGTCGCACATGGCCGTCCCAGGTTTTCCATATTTAGGGGCTCCTAAATCTTCAATATCGCTTGCACTTTGTCCACCTAACATGGAATTTCCTTTATTTGGTATTAAAACTCTAAACTACTACCAGCAGCAACTCCAGCAGCATGATGCATTGGCATTAATGCTCTTACCTGGTCAAACCATACTTGTTCAAATACTGTTAACGGATTATCGGCCTGTTTAATGGATCGTTCAAACTTCTTAAACGCAGTCACTGCAGACTGATTTAGGCCCACATTCTCACGCTGACTAAGAGCATCTTTAAGCGCACACATCGACTTAGGAAGTACAACCTGAAAACTATCTTTTTCACGCTCCCAATCTGATAAAATCTGTGTTGCAACCTTATCATCTGTATCTGATGCGTACTCTTGAATCAGTGACTTTATGGCTTCAAGATAAGGCTCTCGATCTTCCGCTTTAGTTTGTAAGTTCACATAACGATGATCTAGCTTATTATTAATGGCATTGGGTTCTCCCCTAACAATCGCGACGCCACCTCCCATACCATTAAACGCACATGGTCCAATATTGTGGCCCTGTAAAACCAATACACTGCCGCGTGTCATATATCCGCCTAAACCAAAGCCCGCACTACGACCAAACACAACTGTGGCACCCGAATTACGCACTGCAGCACGTGAACCAACATCACCTTTAAAGAAAGCTTTACCGCCTCTGGCTCCATAAAGACATGTATTACCAGCTACGGCACTATCTTCATAACCTTGAGGACGTGATAATACCAATTTACCACCTGTCATACTACCACCCACATAGTCATGAGCCCTACCAATCAATTTAAGGCACTGGCCATGCACATTTTTATGTCCAAAAGCGTGTGATACACTTGCTGGTTGTTGGTCGCTACCAATCACCATTGTCACATGATCTTCTTGAACTGCAATACGCGTATCATTGCTATCTTTTTGAGCTAAGACTGTATACTGTTGCCGCTGTGCATGATTTAGTTCGGGTTTGAATCTTTTTTCCAGCTGAAGAGCTATAAAACCACCAAGAGCATGATCTTCAATAGAGGCATCTTCAACCCTAACACATACTTTCTTATTACCAGAATTAGTAAGTTCTGTTTCAATCTGAGGCCATAACGCACTACCTTTTTTGGTCCTGGTACGCGCAACATTAGCAGCCATTTTTTCTTCTAGTGCTTCATTTGATATTTTCACTGCCGGATTATGAACCAACGAAGATTCCCCTGCCATATGCGAAAAGTCAAACTTGCTCATCAGGCCATCAAATATACGTTGGCCTTCTTCTTTTCCTAGCTGTTCAATAATTTCATCTCGCATAGCCGCAAGCGCATGAAAACGCTCTGGATGAACTTCAATTAAATCTCGCCTTCCTCTAACATCATCTAGATTTTTAATACCCAAACGACTCATTAACACTCTTACGCCGTAGGCCAAATTCATTAGTCCTCGGTGCACATCTAATGCTTGACCTGAGTCCTGAAATTTTTCACCTGTGTTGGTAAGGTATACTGGACAGCCACCATCTTTAACAATATTTCCCATATCGTCATACTGAGCCGCCTTGTTGCATTTTTTAGCCATTACACAGCCCATATCAATAAGCTCCTGTGAACCAATCTCAGGAAAATCTGCTCCCATTATGATGTCATAGAGTACATGCCATGGTGTACGAATAGCACCGCCGGAGGTAACCGTCACAGCTCCACGTAATCCTTTATCCATAAGTGACTTATCCACCGCAGCAACACCCGCAGGAGCGCTCATACCCGCATGCATCACACTTGACCACGGAGATGCACCTGTACCACCTTCCTTACCTGAAACACTAATGTTACCTTTAACACCTAATTCAGCAAGTAGCTTTGATACTCCAGCAGCAATATCGCCAATACTGGGGTGCGAACCCAACTTCACACTAATTCGGATTGCGTCATCTTGCTTCTCAACTGAAACATTCAAGATGGCATCACCTCCCAAATCATAAATAAGCTCTTTTAAGTCTTCAATAGAATAAATGTCATGATGCGGCGGTGGACTAACCAAACCACCATACCACATTTCTTTTCCATCTTGTGTTTTTAAACAAAAGCCTGGATAGGTTCCTCTAACTGCTGCAATTTCTTCAGTTACTTTTTGCGGAGGCAATTCTCCTCCTTCACCTGGCTTGGCACCTTGAATAACTTTAATCTCAAGCTCACCACCTTCGCCTATCATATAATAAACATGGGCACCAGTATGGAATCTTCCAGACGCCCATTGTTGGTTTTCTATTGCATCGCTTGGCCCACCTTCGCCTGCATTAGCACGTGCTCCAACCGCACGCATTGCTTCTCCTAATATGGTGTGTGCTTCTTTGGTCATAGAACCATAACTCATCGCACCACCTTTAAAACGCCTTATAATAGACGATAACGGTTCTACTTCTTCAAGTGGGATCGGTTTACCAAATGACTTAATATCAGAAGCATCTCTGAGCGTGATAGGGTTGCGTGTATTTTCATTGCGCCAATGATCCATAAATAATATGGCAGCATCAGACTGGTAACTATCTATAAACTCCTTAGAATATTTACCATCTTTAAGTTCTTGTCCATCAATCCCAACCGTTGGCTTTTTACCTTTTTTGCATTCGGCTAACTGCTCTACATATGTCCTTTTACTTGGACCATTAGCCTTTCGTAACATGTCATGCCTTGCACTGACATACTCAGACCCAAAACCATGTTGCTCTCCACCTGCGGCACTATCCTTCTCTCCCTTATTTTTAATAGAAGGTCCCGAATAGCTTGCTGCCATCTCATGTTGATGCACTAATTTTGAGAATATCACATTCATATCAAAACCACCATACACCGAACCTAAACCCTCAAAGATTCTGGCATGCGGTCCGTCTTTTAGATACAGGCCTTCTGATAAAAACGTACTAGCTAATGAACCAATATACGAAGACAGGTGCGTATAACCTACCTTACCCATATTTTTCTTCACCGCCTTAACAAAGGCCTCTACCAATGATTGTTTATTTTTACCCAACCCCATGGCATCTGCTAATTCATATGCCATAGATGGACATATTTCATTAGCACCGGCAGCTAATAACAATGCCATGCCGTGAGGTTCATGTACCTGGTGTGACTCGCATACTATAGAGCTAAGCTGACGCAAACTTTTACCATCTTCTGTTTTGGCCTTACACAGCGCATTATGAACCATGCTAACAACATACACATCTGGAATAATCATACGAGCAGCAACACCTGCGCGTGTAGTAAGCTTCATCTTAATATCACTAATATTAATGATGGCAGATTTACCTTCTTTATTGGCTGCTTTAACTTTACCACACACATCCTCAGCAATAGCACTTAATAACGCTTCAGGATCAAATTTCTCTTTACCAGGAAGCGGCATCGTAGCATCCACATCAATACGTGTATACTTAGACTCATCTAGCGCTTTGCGTTGCTCATACTGTGATTGGGTCAATATAGGAGACTCAGATTCAAAGCGTGCCAGCTCTGGTGCCACCTGCATATTGGCCCCTATAGCTTGACGCAACGAACATAATACTGCTTCTCGAATAAAGTCCAACACAGGTGCTGTCACTTGCGTGTAAGACTGAGTAAAAAAATCATATATTCGGACAAAATCTTGGAAAGCAGCATCTGGAATATCACGC
>CALCTU010000058.1 GCA_937907045.1 uncultured Alphaproteobacteria bacterium | reverse complement strand
CCTCGAGCTTCAAGAGAACCCTGACACATACCATGCAATTATTGCTGCTGCCATGAACCTCAAAGGTCTTGCAGAAACAAATCCTGATAAATGGCAAGAAGTACTACAAACACTACAGCTTGCAGTACGTATGGGCGCGGGTACTGATAGTATTATCATGCGTGATGAAGCAGGTAATCCTATAGCTGAGAAAAATATTAAGCAAGTCTCTAATTGCCCAGGTATTAATGCCCCCGCAGCAGCTCATTCGGTTATAGAAATGTTACTTTATGGAACGAAACATCCGCGTATCCAAGAAATGAAACAGGCTGTACTTAACAAAGAAACGGATGCAAATAACCTATCACATGTCTATGGGGTAGCTATTGATAACACTTCGCGTGGCGATAAAATTGGTGCGCCAAATAACTTATCTGAAAAAATTGCAGCTATTACGGGTGCAGGCAATATTGGAAGCATTGTTATTCGTGAGCTTTGTAAAACATGTAAACAAGTACGCGTATCCAGTGAAAGTCTAAATAATCTCTCGGATGAAGAAAAAGCTTACTTAAATAAAACATATCCTAACTTGGTAATCTATGGTCGTGATGACACATCCATATTTGAAGGGGCTGATATTGTTTCATTACATACTCCTTATAGGGCCGGACAATCAGCCACACTTACTCAAGAAACATTAAGTAAACTTAATGAAGGCGCTACCGTAGTCAATATTGGTCGCGGTGGATTGGTTGATCCTGGTGCTATGAAAGAGGCCATTCGAAATGCTAAAGTAGGGCATTTTTATTCGGACGTAGATATTTTCTTTCGTGGCCAAGACAAAGAACCAGATGGCCCCGCAGCGGCATATTGGGAGTTAGCTTGCGATGATAATTCCAAGAATAGCATCACTTTATTACCTCACGGTGTATCTGATGCCATTGTTGATGTTCGCCAAGCAATGGCAGTTAAAGCCCTTTCTATTTCGGTAAGAGCGCTTGCACAAGAAGCACATATTAATAATGTTTATTGTGCCGATGCTGCCGCTGTGTCTTCTTCTGAGCAACCCAAGGAAGTTGAATCACTGGCTGCGGAGGCAAAAAAAAACACAAGCAAAAACATGAGCGCTGTAGATCCAGCCTTCAAAATGCACAAAGTTGGGGGCGAAGCTCTAACCACAACAGGTGCTATAAGAGAATAATTTTAAGGTTATGACAAATCATCACGCTCCATCGGATTTTATTCGTAAAATGATTGCTTTTAATCCTGAAGACTGGAAGCAAGTGGAGCGTTTTGCTGCCCAGCATTTTTTTTCATCACACAGCCAGGCCGCACGGCTTCTTATAGCTAGGGGCCTGGCTGCTGATAAACCTGCCAAAACACAGCAACCTACTGGGAAACTCACTCTTACCAAGCATATTCATCTGAGCCCTACCCAATGGGATGCAATTAATCAGTACCGTTTTATTCACCGCTTTGATTCGGTAAATCTGGCCATTCGTACGTTAGTTGTTCATGGCCTCGAAATAGAACGGCAACAAATGAAGCAACTGCAAGCACTTAGCGCCATAACATCATAACAAATGGCATCCCTTGAGTTTCATTTAATGATTGGACTACATATTCTTGCGTCCACTGCGATTATCGGCTATCACATTAACATCTTTAAATTAGATCAATAACTCTTGGCATCATGACACTTATTCCCGTTATTCTTTCAGGTGGTTCAGGTACACGCCTATGGCCATTGTCGCGGACACAATCTCCAAAACAATATCTCAAATTATTATCGGATCATAGTTTCTTTCAGGAAACAATCCTACGATTGCAGGCAATTGGCGTCAATGAAAACCCATTAATTATTTGCGGGTCAGACCATCGTTTCACCGTACTAGAACATCTCAGTGCCATTGAAACACAAGCATCCCATATATTGTTAGAACCAGAAGGAAGAAACACCGCACCTGCAATTGCTGCGGCCGCATACGCAGCAACTAAAGATCATGATGATCCAATATTGTTTATACTTCCAGCAGACCATGTCATTGAAAATACAGAAATATTTAAAGCTGCAGTGACACGAGCAACCGCACTCGCAAATGATGGATACTTAGTAACATTTGGCATTACACCCGATGGCCCAAATACTGAATATGGTTATATTAAGCAAGGGCCAACATTAGGTGATGGAGCTGCTGAAGTTGACAGTTTCACCGAAAAACCTAATCTTAGCACAGCACAGCAATTTATTGCAGATGGCCACTATTTATTTAATGGTGGTATGTTTATGTTTAAGGCAAGCACATATCTTGAAGCTCTCAATCAGTTTGAACCGGGTATCGCAACGCATGCACAGCAGGCAATAACCCTAGCAAGTCATGATTATGGGTTTACGTGGCTTGATCAGAAAGCATTTTCTCAATGCGCCAATATCTCTATTGACTATGCTGTAATGGAAAGAGCAAACCGTATTGCTGTGGTTGTGCTTGATGCAGGCTGGTGTGATATTGGTTCGTGGAAAGCATTATGGCAACTACATCAAAAAGACGATCATAATAATGCATGTATTGGTGATGTTATGCCTCAAGACAGTCATCATAATTATCTTTATAGTCACGATCGATTACTTGCCACTCTTGGTGTAGAAAATCTTGTGGTGGTCAATACTCATGATGCCACTTTGGTAGCGCATAAGGATCAGGTTCACCATATGCGTGGGATAGTTCAGAAACTTAAAGATAATGAACGACCAGAGGCCACTTTGCATCATAAAGTCCATCGCCCATGGGGATGGTATCAAACAATTGGCAACGGTGCACGTGACTTAGTTAAACGTATTTCTGTTAAACCGGGTGCTAAACTATCATTACAAAAACACCATCATCGTGCTGAACATTGGGTCGTGGTCAAAGGCATTGCTACCGTAATCCGTGATGATCAGACACTTACTATCTGTGAAGACCAGTCCACTTATATCCCGGTTCAGATGGTACATAGTCTTGCCAATAATACCGATCAGCCCCTGGAAATTATTGAGGTACAAACTGGTGATACATTATCAGAAGACGATATTGTAAGGCTCGAAGATAAATATGGCAGGGCATCAAAAAATGTATCCGATTGACGTAGGCAGACAACTGCGCCCGAACCTCTAGGTTCTGTTGTGATTTTTTATAATTTATGTTATTCCATAAGAAACAGGGAGGTTTGTTATGGAATATTGTTGTCACTTACGCAGCGATCAATGGGATAAGATTTACGAGTATTTGCAAGGGTTCAAGGGGATTCACTTAAAAAATGAGCAATCAGTTCGGCGTTTTGTCGAAGGCGTGTTTTGCGTGTTGACGATGGGATGTCAGTGGCGACGTATGCGACGCGTTCGGTAATCCGCTGCGATTCATTGTAACAGCGGGTCAGCGCAATGATTGCACACAAGCAGGGTTTAAAGAGGTTAAGCAATTCACGCCCGAGACAGGAAGTTTTGCAGGCTAAGAGCATATAATGATGAGGTGTGATAGATGATGACTAGGAGCGTTGAGTTTGAAATGGTTAAGCATGGTAGCCCTGAATATTTTCAAGCAATAAAGCTTAGGGAAAAAATATTACGCCATTCTATAAATTCATTTTTTTCTGATGAAGAAATATCTAAAGAAAAGAATCATATTCATGTCACCGGACATGTTGACAAACAGTTGGTTGCCACATGCGCTTTGGTAATCGAGTTAGAAAATAAACAGGCAAAGATGCAACGTGTTGCCGTTCAGCAAAATTTCCAGAATCAAGGTATAGGTTCTGCAATGGTAGAATATTGTGAAAATCTGGCAAAATCTAAAAACTTGAAAGAAATATATGTGAGTGCACGAGCGGCAGAGGGATTATCTGCGGTTTCATTTTACTCAAAGCACCAATATAAAAAAGAAGGAAATTTATTTGAAGAAGATGGCATTCCACACCAGATAATGAGAAAAAAATTATGAGCATGCATGACATTATACATAAAAGAGAATTATCACTACTCACCTATGAAACTAGGCAATCTGTAGATGCCTTGGATGGCCTATTGCATGATGGTTTTATCGAGTTTGGTGCTTCAGGAAAAACTTATAACAAGAACATGATACTTAAAGATTTGCCTAAAGAACCGAAACAAGCATTTGCACTAGAAGATTTTAAAGTGACCCATTTGTCTGAAGAATCCCAACTTGCTACCTACAAACTAAATCGCGATGGCAAATATAGCTCGCTTAGATCATCAATATGGAAAAAAGAAGGTGATAGTTGGCAAATGATTTTCCACCAAGGGACTAAAATTTAGAGCACAATATGGTACTTAAAAACAATTGGGAAAAAACAAATGACTATACAGATGTAGATGAGTAAATCATCAAACAAGCCGTTGCAAATGCCTGTCCTTAAAAAAACGCTTGCCTCCTATAGTATCATCTCTGGTGGTTGCGCCAATTTAAACATTAAAATCAGATTTAAAAATAGCAACGATCCTTTTCTGCTGCGCCTGTATCTACGTGATAAGGAAGCTGCATTAAAGGAACAAAATATCTATAAAATGGTTGGTGATACAATCCCTGTGCCGGAAGTTTTATGTGTTGGTAATACAGGGAATTATCGATATGCACTCACTAATTTTGTTAAAGGCATAACATTACGTGACGCTATCTTAAATGGAAATGTCGAAGAATTATCTGATGTTATTTATGAAACTGGTAGACTCTTAGCCAAACTTCAAAATTATACCTTCCCTTACTCTGGATTTTTTACATGAATGTTTAGAAAGCCCAACAGTTTCCAGGGAGTTAGGAAATAAGACTATAGAGCGTATAACTAAAGCCACAAACAAATATGCATCCTATTTTACTGGTAATTCAGAACATACTCTTGTTCATGCGGATTACGATCCATCTAATATTTTGGTAAACAAGCAAAATGATAAATGAAGAGTTGTCGCCATTCTGGATTGGGAATTTGCCTTCTCCGGTTCTTATTTATGTGATGTAGCGAATATGTTGCGTTATGCACATGAGTTGCCGGATGTATACGAAATTGATGCGAGTATTGATATAGATCTTCATCAGGTCTAACCATTAGGGGTACGCAGAATTATTTAAAACCCCATTTTCTAAGACGTTTCTTAAGCCAGCCCACATCTTTGTCGCGTCGTGCATGAATCGGTGAAAGCTTAAGAGTCTCCCAGTCAGGTTGCATCACACGTTTTTTAGGATCTTGTTCTTTGCAAGGGTACCAATATTCATATGCCGAGACCAAACTCACGCCCTGTTGTTTACACATAATAGCAAAAATAGGTTGGTCGTGGCGATGCTCATTAAAATTCGGTAAATTGGGCGAGCGTGATGGATCATCATTCACAAGTGAAAAATCATCTGTAAATACTTTAAGCCAACGCTCAATAAACACCAGTACTTCAGGAGTTTTACGTAAGAAAATGATCCCTGCTCCTATTGTTGGCGTATGGGTAATTGCTTCATCATTTCTTACGCCAAAATAATCAAGTAAATCTCCTTTACACCAATGACCCTCAATGAGATCTGGAAGTTTTCTGCCATCATAGGTAAAAAGAGGAGATGTAACATGAGGGTCTGCCGAGAATGCAACAATGCCGGATGAGCATGTGCGTGCCAACGCTAGATAATCTTCAAGACGCTTCTTACCTTGCTCCCTGATATGACAACCTGCATCACAATAGGTCAATACATCACCATCATTCATTTTTTGAAGGGTTTGCAAGATAATTTGGGGTTTCCACATCCAATAACCAAACCCGCGTGTGCCTTTGACAAGCTTGTCTGCATGGTTATTCAAAAAATTAGGATCTAAATCAGTCTCGTTACATGCAAGAATGTGATCATAAAGTCCTGTGGCTTTCACTTGCCTGCCAATGCGTTTTAAAGAACGCCATAAATCAGAACTCGCAAAACTAACAAAATAATACTGCGTCATGCATCACACCCTTCTTATAACGCACTAGTCCAAGTCAAAAGGCTTTGCAACCTCTTGTACCACTTCACACACACGGTCAATATCAGCATCACTTAAGTGATAGTGATTGGGTAAATACATACCCTGATGGTGTACCTGGTCAGCATGTGCAAATGATGCCTTACCATAGCGCTTAATCCAAAATGGATGCAAACCAATATTACCACAAATGAGTGGACGAGATTCAATGTCAGCATCTTTAAGACGTTGATATACTTGCAAGCGGTTTTCTACAAAGGTGGCGTACGCAAAACTCGATAAAAGTGATACATCACTTGTCTGACACCAAAAATCACTTAAGTTTTGGGCATAACGTTCGGCATTATGTGCACGTTTTTTGGCAATTGCATCAAGCTTTTTTAATTGCGAAAGGCCAAGATATGCATTTAGATCCGTTGATCGTAAGTTAAAACCTGAATAATAGAAGGTATAAAGATCTCTAACCTCGTCAATTTCATAATCGGCTTGCCACGAAGCATGTACATCTTTTGGCACATCCCTACCCCAACCATGAGAACGAATTGATAACATAATATGGTATAATTCAGTATCATCAGTTACCACCATACCTCCTTCAATGGTCGAGATATGATGACCATAATAAAAAGAGAATGACCCAGCCAATCCAATCGAACCAAGTTTCTTTCCGTCTAAAATACTTCCCAAACTTTCACATGAATCTTCAATCAACACCACATCATAACGATCACATATGTCGTTAATTGCCTTCATATGGTTGGCATGGCCTAAAACATGTACCAATATAATGCATGATGGCTGATATTCTTTACATAACTGCTCTAAGTGATCAATATCAAGGCCAAGATTCTGAGTATCGCAATCGCATAACTTGACATCAAAACCAAGTTGCATAAATGGTGTGACAGTTGTTACCCATGACACCGATGGTGCAATAATAATATTATTTCGTAAACGCCCAGCTTCTAACAAAGCTTGTGCCATCAATAAATTAGCAGAAGAACCACTATTAACAAAAACCGCATGTTTTGAACCCTGCCATTGAGCAAATGCTTCTTCAAATGCTACACATAATGGACCTTTGGTCAGACGGTTATTAGCCTGCATCCATGTACAAAGATCAGCAATCTCACTTTGTTCAATCGTATCCTGCGCCAACGTAATTGCCATAACTGTTTTTCCTTCACTAATAGATTACATCACCACATCAAGTAATTGCTTAAAACGCTGATAGAACGCTAGCAACCGATAGTAATTACGGACTTGTTTGTAAGCATGTTTAATTTTTTTCTTTTTCACGACATCAGCTGCCGCATCTACCGTAATCGACCCTTCATGAGATCGAAAGAAGACCAGATCTTCATTAATGTAACCAAATTTTTTATAACGTAATAATGTTAAATATGTCATAAATGCATCAGGCCCTACGCCATGATATTCATCGTTGGTTTTTAATGGTAGCCCACCTTGATATAGAGCATCAATCACGTCTTGCTTTCGAAAAACTGAGGCACCAGGTGATACCATTAGTTTCTTTTTAATACATTGGCGATGCAATATACGATTACTGTAAACACCGGTCTGCATTCCCATACCCCGAAATGGAACACCACTGTCAGAATGGTTACCTGTAGCCTCATCTACAATCACAGGATAGGCCATCACCACACCCACATCTTCAGCCATTAATGCCAATGATTTTTCCATATAATCTTCAGCTATCCAATCATCATCAAACTGCATATGGATGTAAGGAGTAGTTGCATGCATAACTCCTTCTAGCCAACAATAATGCGGGCCAAAATCATGTTCACGCCTAATATAAGTAATAGCATCACCATAAGATGCTGCTACCTGTGGCGTCTGATCACTACTGCCGTGATCACAAACAATAACCTGACATTTGACTGTTTGTGCAAGAGAACTATCAATGGCTTTTTTGACAAAGTCTGCTCGGTTAAAGGTAGGAATAACAATAGAGGCCTGATCATTCATGATAGTTGCTCCTGGTGAAGTAATGATGTTAATTTACCTATATTGGCTAACAGATGAGAGTCTTCCCCTTTAGGAATAATCTCCAAAGGCACAGAACTCATTGATTGTACAAAATCGCGAATTTTTACTGCCTTGCCGGAAGCAATATTGACCACCCCTTGAGCCCTTACTTCCATCAACTTGATAATATACTGACATACTTGCTGGGCAGTTAAAAAGTCCCGTGTAGAGTCAGCGCCCCACAGCTCAAATGGTTGAGATAAATCTTCAGTAGCAAGACGCTCAACCATCGTTGGGTAAAAGAAAGGTGGTAATTGTTGCGGGTCGTAGAAACTGAAAATACGACCGCTGCATACTGTCAAACCATGGTTGTTAGTTTCACTTGCATCCAAACAAATTTGTTCCCCCATATATTTAGTCTTGCCATATAGACTCACAGGCTCAACCGCTCCTGATTCATCAATAGGCTTATCTTGGCTTTGATACACATGACTTGAACTTGCATAAAACATCCACGGACAATGCTCGGACAACGCAAGCCCATGTAATAGATTCAATGTTCCACCAACATTAACCCTATATGCGTGCAACGGATCATGACTCACTGCTTTTGTGCTCACGCATGCCGCCAAATGAACAAGGGAGTCTATTTTATCAATCGTATAAAGCCATGCATTCACATCGTCTTGGCATGTAATATCACCTTTAAATGCATGTACATGATACCCAGCATCGTGCAACAACGACACAATATGCCGACCTAGTATTCCTGTGCTGCCCGTAATGGCAACATTCTTATCATTGTGTATCATACACTTACCTCTGCTTTTGCAGTTGGTAGTCTCCATAGCCCTTTTCTTAGAGCCCTGGTCATCTGACCAATACACGCAAACTTAATTTGGTAATGACTTTGCTTGTGCCAAAATAATGTCCATAATAATCCAACTGACAATGTTTTTGACTCTGCCATTTTTTGCCATTCATGATCCGCATATTGAATCATGTCTGCATAAAGTTTTTGGTACATGCGCGCTGTTTCTTGTTGGACTTTTTTCTGTGAAGACCCATCTTGCGCACTCGACACGCCCCCTAACCGAAATGTAATAAAAGGCGGCTTCACATAAACACCTTTTCGAGGGCATCGTAAAAGCATGCGCGTGATAAAATCATTGTCCGCAATAATGTCATAACTATCGTCATAACCACCTAATTCTTCAAAAATAGTTTTCTTAATAAATAGCCCAGGATGAGCAAACGGCATCCCGCGTACCATTGCTAGCATATTAGGACGAGACGATAACGACTTCTCACCAGTATCGGGATCCAACATGATTAATCGACTATATGCATAATCTGCATGGCACTGAACTAGTGCATCCACCATACGCGTTATACCCGTGCAATCATGATAATAATCATCTGAATTTAATGTACCCACATAATCACCGGAGGCCATACGCGTTCCTTTGTTCATCGCATCATACAGGCCTTTATCTTTCTCAGAGATCCAATGATCAATCATTCCTTGATCGGCAAATGATTGAATAAGCTCTTTCGTGCCATCGGTTGAACCACCATCTACAATAATATGTTGGATGTTTGGATAATCCTGTCCTGCTACCGACTCCACCATCTGGCAAAAACTTTCTTTTCTGCCTTGCTGCAATAATTGATACGTTGCAGTAACAATAGAGATCATCGGTTGCGCGTCATTCGTCATATCGCCTCACCATCTTGTGTGGGATACCAGGAAGCTAATTTTGCAAGACCCTCTTGTAATGAAGTCTCATGCTCAAATCCGAATGCACGCAATTGACTGACATCTAATAATTTTCGTGCTGTACCATCTGGCTTACTACGATTAAAACTTAATGTTCCTTCAAATCCTAGTAGTAATTTAATGGTCTGCGCCAACTCACCAATGGCAATCTCTTGACCTGTGCCAACATTAACATGGCACCCATATGCAATATCGGTAGCATCAACATGCTGCATCAAATGAATGCATGCTTGGGCCATATCATGTGACCACATAAACTCCCGCAACGGTTTTCCTGTTCCCCAAATTTCAACTTCATCATAAGTGACACCACACCCTGCTAAGGTATCCTTGATGACTTGGTGGCTATCATCATCGCAACACCCTGCTAATGCACATCTAGAAAGATCACGTGTAATGGCTTGCCAATCCTCTTGTTGCAAGCAAGTAGCAAGATATATCTTACGGAACAATGCCGGTAGGACATGAGAATTCGCAAGATCAAAATTATCCCGCAAACCATATAAATTTGTCGGCATCGCAGCAATAAAATTAGTACCATATTGCTGGTTATAACTATCGCACATTTCAATACCAGCAATTTTAGCGGTAGCATAAGGACTATTAGTAGGCTCTAAACTACCCGTCATTAGCGCTGTTTCTGCCATTGGCTGAGATGCTTCTTTAGGATAAATACAAGAACTTCCCAAAAATAGTAGCTTTGTCACACCAGCACGGTATGCCGCATGAATCACATTTGATTGAATCATGACATTATCATATATAAACTGCCCACGATAGGTATTATTGGCGTGGATGCCCCCTACTTTCGCTGCACATAAAAAAACATAATCTGGCTTATGTTGATTGAAAAATAATTCCACCGCATCCTGGCGCGTGAGATCAAGCTCTTTATGTGTCCGTGTTATTATATTGGTGTAGCCCGCTTCTTTAAGGCACTGCATAATTGCACTACCAGCAAGCCCCCGATGTCCTGCCACATAAATGGTTGCATCTTTTTTCATCAATGGCCACACTATTTTATCAGTTAGATTACGATGCCTGCTGACGCTTCATCAATGCAAGGTCACTTTGCATCATGTCATTGACCAATGCAGGCAAGTCGTATGTTGCCTCCCAGCCTAGTTCTTGTTTTGCTTTACTTGGATCACCAATTAATAGATCAACCTCCGTTGGTCTAAAATAATGTGGATCTACTTTCACTACCTCTTTACCAAGAGGCAATTGGAAATCAGGATGATTACATGCTGCAACACGAGCAACTTCATTGACACCTTCACCCTCAAAAGTAAGTTCAACACCCACATACTCAAAAGCCATTTTCACAAAGTCTCTTACGGTGGTTGTCACGCCAGTAGCAATCACCCAATCATCTGGCTTCTGGGCTTGTAAGATCATCCACATCATCTTAACATAATCTTTGGCATGTCCCCAATCACGCTTAGCATTAAGATTACCCAAATATAACGTCTCTTGATTACCAAGGGCTATATTCGACACTGCACGCGTAATTTTTCGAGTCACAAAGGTTTCACCTCTAATAGGTGATTCGTGGTTAAATAAAATCCCGTTACATGCAAACATGTTATATGCTTCACGATAATTAACGGTAATCCAATATGCATACATTTTAGCAACAGCATACGGACTTCTTGGATAAAAAGGCGTGGTTTCAGATTGCGGAACTTCTTGTACCTTGCCATATAGCTCCGAAGTAGAGGCCTGATAAATACGTGTTTTTTCTATCATGCCCAACAATTTTACCGCCTCTAAAATCCGTAATGTTCCTATACCATCGGCGTTGGCCGTATATTCGGGCGTATCAAACGATACATGAACATGACTCATTGCTGCTAAATTATATATTTCATCGGGTTGTACATCCTGAATAATACGCGTCAAATTCATGCTATCGGTCATATCGCCATAATGCAGAATGAAATTGCGATTTTTTTCGTGCGGGTCTTGATATAAATGATCAATACGGTCAGTATTAATAAGGGAGGCACGACGTTTAATACCATGCACCTCATAACCTTTTTCTAATAAAAGCTCCGATAAATATGCACCATCTTGGCCAGTAACTCCGGTAATCAAGGCAACTTTACTCATAACCACATCTTCTTTTAACATATTCATAATGGGCCCAAAGCCCCCAAACACTATACATAACTTGATCTGAAATGGAAGCTAAACCAGTTTTTTTACTCAGATACTATTTCTTTTAAAATTACGT
>CALCTU010000057.1 GCA_937907045.1 uncultured Alphaproteobacteria bacterium | reverse complement strand
TGTTGGTACTCAGGGGAGTCGTTTTCTATATCCTCCTCGGTATATGTCGATGTTCTAAGGCGATCAATAACAGCAGCATCCCATGTCACAATCTCGCTATTCAGGTGTTGAATATATGTTCGATACATAGGCCACAAAGTGTGCAAAGGAATTTTACTTATACGCCCAGCGGCATACTCAGAACGTAAGGATTGGCTACTTAAGAACTGACCAAGAATAGGGCCAATATGAACTTCATTGCCATCAGAGTCGTAATGGGCTATTTGCGGAAGGAGTTTATCTTCAACGCTTTGGTATGCGTTATGAAGTACCTCTTCTGTTTTTGTAAAGAATTGTCCTTTTAATTGATCTGTGTGGCGGTCAATGCGTTCATAAATACCCTCAATACAAGCCCTTAGAGCCTTGTTATCTAAACTATTTAGCATTTCTTGAAGGTATTGAGCACGTTCTTCAGGAGTAAATTTATTATTAAGTAAGTATGAAACATATCGGCAGATAGAAACACCAAAACCAACCGAGTAAGAATCTTTTACTCGCTTAACAAGTGTTGAAAAAACTCTTCCACCTTCTTGCAAAGGAGCTAAGACATGTAATTGACTGGAGGGGAGTTTTTTTGCTAAGGCATGGCAAATATTTACAAAAGTTTGCTGCATTACTTGAGCAGTTCGATTCTGTTGAACGTCAGCGGCGTTGCTTTTCCAAAAAGTATAAGACTCTTTTAGTTTTCCACACTCAATTGGTGCAGCGGATTCTTTAAAATGATTAACGATCGTGACAACATTGTTGATTGATATAGTATCAAAACATCCGTTACTAAAAAGAGAGTTCTTTTGTTCTGTAGTTAAACCACTAAGATCTTTTAAAAGAGTAGCAGTCGATTTACCTGTAAGGTGATTTAGTGAGGTTCCTTTTTTGCTATGTGCAATGGCCAAGTCCACAAGAATGGTTTGGTATTGAGTGCGGATATTAGTGGAAATATCTTCATCGTATATTTTGCATAAAACTAGCTCAAACGCAGTACCACTGTGACCTTCTGTATTTGCTATAATAGTCGGGTCTGCACCATGTGAGAGTAGTTGGTTCAGGAGTTCACGATGAGGAGTTACTGCCGCCATATGAAGTGCAGTGGCATTTCCAGCTGCTGTAGCATCAATGGAAAGATTTTGTTTTTTTAATTGTTCGATAAGATAGTTACACGTGTCAACCTTACCTTGCCTGACTGCCCAGTGTAAAGGTGTAAGGGCTTCTTTGTTATTTTCTCTATGGTTTGGAAGCATCTTACCTTTTTCACAGAGTAATTTAACAATATTGAGGCGCTCCATTGCTACCGCAATGTGCAGCGGGTTATGGCCATGCATATCAACCAGTTCATCAAGACAAATGCCTTGTTGTTGCATTGCGTTCATAAGCAGGGATACGCTTGCTAGGTTTCCCTGTCTGCAGGCAAGGTGTATGGGGGCGGATCTATGCAGGTCAGTATATTGTATAGAAAGTTGAGCGCCACACTCGATAAGGTGTTTTACCCACCGTGGTTTATTCTCTTTAATTGCTCTAGATAAGAGTTGATTGATTGTAGCTTGAATAAAAGGATTAGATAAAATTAGATCGTTGTTTTGTATGTAAACTATAAAATCTAGAATAGAATCGTTATCGTATAACTGAACTAATTTTAGGATGTTGACGGGTTGCTTTTCTGGTTGGGTCATTTTCTGTATCTCGTAAATATCTATGATGTATAGTTAGTAATTAGGTATGCATGTATTTCTAATTCTAACATTATGTACACCAGCATTCGTGAATAACTTCTTCACTTAAATTTCATCTCCTAAGGAAAGCGAAAAAGTTTTTTGAGCGTTATAGCATATCAAGGGGTGTGATTCAAGCAAAACAGGTGCAATAGAGTGGTTACTGTGCTTTTTAGCGACGTCCAAATAGTTTTTCAACATCGGCTAATTTTAATTCTACATACGTAGGACGACCATGATTGCACTGGCCAGAATATGGTGTGGCTTCCATGTCGCGAAGCAATGCATTCATTTCAGGGATGGATAACCTGCGTCCTGCTCTTACTGAACCATGACATGCCATGGTTCCACAAACATGCTCTAGCGCTTCATTAATTGACAGCGCATGGCCATGCTGGTGTAGGTCTTCAGCAAGTTGTTGTATGAGAGTGTTAGCGTTCACTTGGCCGAGTAAAGCAGGTGTTTCTCTAACAACCACAGCACTGTCGCCATAAATATCAAATACTAGCCCCAAAGAAGCTAGAGTTTCTTGATTGGCCAGCAAATCTTCAAGTTGGTCGGCACGAAGTTCTACAACTTCTGGAATCAGAAGGCGTTGAGTGCTGATGCCAGTGCTTGCAAGGGCTTCTTTCATACGCTCATAGACAATGCGCTCGTGAGCGGCATGTTGGTCAACAACAATGATGCTTTGCCCGGTTTGAGCAACAATATATGTTTCATGTAATTGGCAACGTGCTAGGCCAAGAGGATAATCGTTATCTTGCTCACTATTATTTGGTTCAACAAGTTGTGGTGTAAAATCTTTTACAGATTGCTGATAGCTTGAATCAAATAAAGCCTGAGCCTGAGCAGTAGCCAGCTGAGATTCATGCATAGTTGATTCAGCAGGTTGGTAACTGGCTCTGTTTTCTTCCAAGCAATCGGGAGCAGGATTGCCAGCAATATGAGGCACAATTTCGGGATAATGTTTGCTGACTTGACTAAAATGACTGCTTTGAGGTCTATTAAATGCATGGACATTGGAAGTCGATGTCGGTGATGTTTGTGGATTAAAGGCTGCTAGCGCTTCATTAGCCACAGTGGTGGATGCTTGGTGCCGTCCTTTACTGAGCGCTTCACTGATAGCGGCAATAAGGGTGCTTCGTACTAATGATCCATTCCGAAAACGCACCTCCGCTTTGGTGGGATGCACATTAACGTCTACCTCATCGGCAGGAAGTTTGATAAATAACGCCACAATAGGGTATCGATTATTAGCCAGGTAATCTTGGTAGGCAGCTCGAATGGCTCCAAGGAGCAGTTTGTCTTTAACCGGACGGTCATTGACAAAAAGAAATTGTGAGGAGGAAGATCCTTTATTATAGGTAGGCAGTCCTGCAAAGCCAGTAATATGAACATCTTGACGTTGGTAATCTACAGGTAGACTGTTGGATTCAAATTCTGGGCCAAGAATAGCGGTAAGCCTTGATTTGCATGATTCAAGTGATTGACTATCAGAGGCTGGTGCGTCAACTAATGTGCGTTTCTCGCTTTTTAAAGTAAAACCAATATGGGGGTTGGCCATAGCAAGTTTATTTACGATATCGGCAGCATATTGTAATTCGGTGCGCTCAGTTTTTAGAAACTTTAGACGTGTGGGAGTAGCATAAAATAAATCTCTCACTTCAATGGTTGTTCCATGGTTGAGGGCTGCAGGTTGTATCTTTGAAGCTTCGCCGCCTTCAATATTAATGGTCCATGCATCGTCGCTATGGTGGTACTTACTGGTGATGGCCATACGGCTAACTGAGCCAATAGAAGGAATTGCCTCTCCACGAAAGCCTAGAAATTGAATATTAAATAAATCATCATCAGAAAGTTTTGATGTGGCGTGGCGCTGGATACACAGCGCTAATTCTTCTTTGGTCATGCCCTTGCCATTATCGGTAACCTGGATGAGATTACGCCCACCATCGTGCATGAGAATATCAATATGAGTGGCTCCGGCATCAATTGCGTTCTCAACCAACTCTTTCACCACCGAGGCAGGGCGTTCAATCACTTCCCCAGCTGCAATGCGGCTTATGGTAACGTCAGAAAGTAGCTTTAATGGCATATTCTTACACAGCCTCCTTTAACATATCACGCGCAAATTGCTTGCCTTGTTCCACAGCAGGTTGGTCAAAGGCATTTACCTCGAGTAAATGAGCAACTAAAATAGTTTCTATCATGACATGGGCGACTAATGCGCCGATGGTCTTGTCATCAAGTGTATCAATTTCTATATGCCGAACAGGGCGGTTATGTGCAGCCAAGGAAGCAATAGTTGAGCGCGCAGAAGCTTGGCTGATGTCACCCAGGTCGCGGTGCTCAAGTAATGGATATGCCGGGTGGGATGCAATCGGCAAATGTTTGTTGTAGCTGCAAGTTAACAGCGTAAAATATTTATCATCTGGTCCATCTAAATAAAGCTGGAGCTGACTGTGTTGATCAAGTGTGCCAATGGCGGTTACGGGAGTACTTCCCTTACCGTCTTTTCCTAAACTTTCTGCCCATAATTGCCTAAATAAAGCGCTTAACCCTTTAAGGCGTTCAGTGTAGGGCATAAATACATGGATGGGCTTACCATGAGTAATGTAGTGTGCTCCCATTGCTGCGGATAAACAAACGTCATTGGGCTGATGAATGGTTTGTTGAGCTCCTAACAAGATATCATCAATATTCATACCTGCAATGGCAGCAGGAAGTAAACCAACATTAGTAAAGGCTGCATATCTACCACCAACTTCTTCCTCATGAGGAAGAATGCTTGCATTCATTTGTGTGGCTATATCGCGAATAGGACTATCTTTGGGATCAGTAATAACAGTAAAATGCTTGCCAATGTTAGGTATTTGATGTTCTTGGAAGCGTGCAAGCCACCAAAGATATTGCGCTATGGTTTCTAATGTTCCGCCAGATTTGCTGGTAACGATAAAGTGGGTTGAGGCTAAGTCGAGTGACTGATAAATACGTTCCGTGGCATGTGGGCCCACATAGTCTGCATAAATTATAGTAGTGGTGGTGTCCAATACAGTGCGAGTGAACGCTTGAGGACACAAGGTTGAACCACCAGTTCCAAGAACAACAACTGTTTTGAATACAGATGTAATGGATTGTGCATGACTTTTAATCTCACTACAATGACGTGGTGTGAATGCAGGAAGGTCTGACAATGAAGCGGCACAAGTTGTTGCTTGTTCTAGAAGCGAGCCAAAAGCGCTTGGTTCAATGCAGTGATCAGTATGTTGGATATACACGTGATAAGCTACCAATAAACATCAATTTACTAAGGCCCTTAATCATACGGCAATAAAAGCGGGCCTTGCAATCAAAAAATAGACACTTTTTGTAGCTATACTGATTGTGAATGCAGCTAAAGGGCAACTTTATTTACAGCACAGTATCAAAGTGTGAGTAGCAATAGCGCATGATGCAGTGGTGTTAGTAAGATGTTATGAATATTTTTGCGTATAACCTTGATCTATTTCATCTTATACGATATAACGGCACGCTTTGTATTTTAGATCATAGAGAGTCTCTTCGTGAAACAAATTTCATCAAACAATATTAAAACAGAACTATTATCCGGATTAACCGTAGCCCTAGCGCTTGTACCTGAGGCAGTTGCCTTTGCGTTTATTGCTGGTGTTGAACCATTAGTAGGTCTATATGCGGCATTTTTAGTTGGTCTTATTACGGCTGCATTTGGTGGTCGTCCTGGGATGATATCGGGGGCAACCGGAGCATTGGCTGTTGTGATGGTATCCTTAGTAGCCCAGCATGGTGTACAATATCTGTTTGCGACAGTTATTCTAATGGGTGTATTACAGTTTTTAGCGGGAATATTTCGGTTAGGGAAATTTATTCGTATGGTTCCCTACCCGGTTATGCTGGGTTTTGTTAATGGTTTGGCAATTGTTATTTTCTTAGCGCAATTAGGCCAGTTTAAGGTAACAGATGCTTCTGGACAGCTTGTATGGATGGATCAGTCATCGCTTATGATGATGCTTGCGGTAGTTGCAGTTACTATGGCAGTTATTTATATGTTGCCCAAGCTAACAACCAAATTTCCGGCTCCTCTTGCAGGCATTGCAGTAGCGTCTGCTGTGGTGATAGGCTTTGGTTTAGATACAAGAACCGTTGGTGATCTTGCAAGTATTCAAGGTAGTCTTCCCTCTTTTATGATACCGTCTGTGCCACTGAATATTGAAACACTAGTCATTATCTTTCCCTATGCACTTATCCTAGCGGCAATTGGCCTGATAGAGTCATTATTAACTCTAACGCTTATTGATGAAATGACAGAAACCCGAGGAAGGAATAGCCGCGAATGTATGGCCCAAGGGGCAGCAAATGTCGTCACTGGTTTTTTTGGCGGTATGGGTGGTTGTGCAATGATTGGGCAAAGCATGATTAATATTAAGTCTGGTGGCAGGGGGCGTTTAGCAGGCGTTGCTGCGGCGTTATTCTTGTTATCCTTCATTTTATTCGCCTCCTCCTGGATAGAAATGATACCAGTAGCTGCATTGGTGGGCGTGATGTTTGTTGTGGTTATTAGTACTTTTGAATGGGCATCACTCAGAATTATGAATAAAATTCCGTTATCGGATGCATTTGTGATTATTTTAGTATCTGCAGTGACTGTATTTACTGATCTTGCTATAGCAGTGATAGTGGGTGTGATTGTCTCGGCACTTGTTTTTGCTTGGGAGTCGGCGAGGTCAATTTATGTGGAAGTGAAAGTTTCTAACAAAAAGAGAAAAGTATACGTGCTTCATGGCCAGCTCTTCTTCGCCTCTATTAGTCGATTTAAAGAATTGTTTGATCCAAAAAATGATCCAGCAGATGTCGAGATTGATTTTAGATATTCACGCGTATGGGATCACTCTGCCTTAGAGGCAATTGATAGTCTTGCTGAGCGCTATTCAAAGCATGGGACTAATTTGCACTTAAAGCATCTAAGCACGGATTGCCGTGATTTATTATATAAGGCTGGGCATTTAGTGGAAACCGACGAAGATGGTGATCCGCATTATCGTGTGGTGGTGGATTACCGAGATCACCCTCCTAAGCCTACAGAGGGTTAGTGATTATTTATTATCCCCAACAATCACAATATGCAGGTTATCAGGAGTAACCATTTGGCCAGCAACCTTGTTAATATTGTCCAAAGTGACAGCATCAACATAACTATTGCGCTTATCCAAAAAGTCCATTCCAAGATGATCAAGCTGCATAACAGATAAAAAGCGTGCTAGCTGAGTATTGCTAGTGAGCTTAAGCGGGAAAGATCCTTTAAGAAAAGCTTTGGCATTGTTAAGTTCTGATTCAGTAATGCCTTCTTTTTGGATATCGGATAATGTTTGCTTAATAACAGAGATGGTTTGGTTGCTGGCATCGTTGCGGGTGGCAACAGAACCAATCCATATGTTGGATGCTTGTCGCAGGTCTATACTTGTGTTAATGCCGTAAGCAAGCCCATTTTTTTCACGAACCTCATGCATCAGACGGGATTCAAACCCCCCTCCTCCGACAATATAATTAAGGACATATAATGTATAAAAATCGGGATTGTGGCGCGGTAATCCGTCAGATGCAAAGATGATGACATCCTGAGGAACAGGAAAATCAATCATTTTCATCGTCCCCGATGTGGGTATTTGAACCGTAGTAATGGTGTTAGAGTGATTTGCATTCTGGTCAGGTAAGTTCCCCAAATATTGATCTAAAAGCTCGGAAACTTCTGGAGCAGATATATCCCCAACAATCGATAGTACAAGATTATCTTTGGTATATTGTTGAGAAACAAATTCAGTAATATCATCAGGTGTGATCGCTTTTAGGCCCTCAATGGATCCGTGTTGGTCACGTTCATAAGGATGGCCTGCAAAAAGTGTTTCGCGTAACGACTTTTCTGCAATTGTATCAGGTTCTTTAGCGCTTCTTTCTAGAAAAGTAATATGCTGATTGCGCACTTGTTCAACCTTTTGAGGGTGCATATGCGGTTTGGTTAGCATGATGTTGAGCAAGTGTAATGCTTTTTCAAGATTCTTTTTTAATGTTTTTACCGCGATATAAGTGTGATCATGATTGCTACTGACAGAGAGTTTGATGGCATGAGCTTCTAAGGTTTTTTTGAATGTTAAAGCATCTAGTGGGCCAGCTCCTTCATCTAGCAATGAAGAGGTTAGGCTAGCAAGCCCTACCTTATCCTTAGGGTCATAAGCAGTGCCTGTGTTTTTGAAGACCAATTCCATTGAAACAATGGGAAGGTAGTGATCTTCAATAATCCAGGCTTTTATCTGGTGTTTGTTACTGGTTACCTCGTTGACTGTAGGCATGTTATTTGCGTATGCCTGAAGAGCTGCTAATGTAAGTATCATAACATAAAAAAAGATACGTGATATAATAGGCATCATTACTCTTCCTCTTTCATCAAATAGCCAGTGACTGAAGATTGAGGAACAAATACGTGATTTGCTGCAGCCATAATATCTTCTGCGGTAACCGAGGTTATATTGTGCTCCCAGTTTTCGACATATGACTGATCAAGTCCAGAAAGAATGGTTTGTCCATAAATGAACGCTAACCCTTTGAGGTTTTCGCGGGCATAAATTGCTTCGGCGGCAAGTGCGTTGGTTGCTCGTTCTATATCAGTTTGACTAAAAGGGGTGCTTTTAACATGTTCAATGGTGTCGTCTAACACAGCTTCTATATCATTGATACTATTATGTCCTTGAACAATAGCTCTGAAGGCAAAGATAGAAGGTCCAATGCCAATGTCGTCGTAATTACTAGAAACGGATGCCGCATATTGTTGGTCTACAACAAGTTGCTGATAAAGAGTGCTGGTTTGACTTCCTGCAAGCAAATACGATAATACTGTCAGAGCATAAGCATGTTGTGTGTCGCCGTAAGTTTGCGTTGGTGCTTGGTAGTAACGATATAATTCATCGTGAACAATTTTTGGATCATGCATCATGACAATACGCTCAGCTCGCGCAGGAGGCTCGGTCGTATGAATCCGTGGGGGGATAATTCTTGATTGGATGGGGCCATAATATTGCTTAGCCAAGGGCAGTAACTCATCCATGGTGATATCGCCCGAGACAATTAAAACAGCATTGTTGGGGGCATAATAACGATGAAACCAATCTGAAGCATTCTTTAAACTTAAAGTCTCCATTTCATGCATCCAACCAATAAGCGGATTGTGATAAGGGTGGTGCAAGAACAAACTGGCTTTTAGCTGCTCAGTAAAAAGTCCTTGGGGGTTGTTTTCAATGCGCATACGACGCTCTTCTAATATGACGTTGCGTTCTCTGAGAACGTCTTCTTGCGTAAAAGCGATATGCTGCATACGGTCTGATTCAAGTTCCATCACCGTGGCAAGATGCTCTTTAGGAATGTTCTGATAATAGCCAGTATAGTCATGTGAGGTAAACGCATTATCAGAGCCACCTAGTTTGGCTATACGTGACGAAAATTCACCTTTAGGTACGTTTGGTGTGCCCTTAAACATGAGATGTTCTAAGAAATGGGCAATTCCAGATTGACCTTGTGGTTCGTCAATTGAGCCAGCTTTGTACCAGAGTGTATGAGTCACTGCGGGTACTTTGGTATTGGGTATAACAATAATTTCAAGGCCGTTATCTAGTGTTGCTCGCTGACTAAAGCCCAGTGCTTGAGCATTGCTAGAAAAGCAACAAACGATAAGTAAAATAAGGCAGTATCTCAAAACGGTTATAACCCTAATATGCGACCAAAAAATCCACTTTCAGAGCTATTAGATGCTACTGGCACATCACTACCATCGAGCAGTTCACCCTGTTGTTTCTTTTCTTCAATGCGCTGCTTTTCTTTGCCGGCATTGATGACTGGATCAGTATCATTTTGAGGGTTCCCAGATGTGTAATCGATCATGCGAGTAAAAAACCCCTGCTCTTTTTTCTCTAGCTCGGCAAGTCTAAGTTCTTCGTCGAGAACTTCACGAATATTGTGATCTTTTTCAAAAGCATCGGCTTGTTTTAATAATGCATACTCACCTTTGGTTGGGTTTGTGGTTTGTTTCTTGGTACGTTTCTGAGGAACTTCAAATACCAATTGCTGAGCCTCAACAACAATGTCTGAATGGTGGAGGCTTGCTGCACCTAATTTTGGAGGACGAAGATCAAAATTAGGAGGAAGACTCAAGGGTGGGTTTGAAACTACCTTAAAAGCATCTGGTGCTGTTTTTTTTATGCCTATGGCATGGCGAACATTACTGTTACACCCTGTTAATGCTAGGCCAATGAGCGAAGTAATACTAACTAGAATCAGAGTCTTTTGTGTTTTCATGAGCTTCTCCTTTATGTCTTTTATGTAAGTAGGGCTCAAAAATAATCAATACCACGCCTACAAAAATTGCGCTATCCGCTAGATTAAAAGCAGGCCAATGGTAGCCGGCTAAATGAAAATCTAGAAAATCGGCAACGCCTCCATCCCGAATTCGATCCGTAATATTACCAATGGCACCGCCAATAATCAAGCCTAAAGCACTGATAGTTATACGATCATCAGATTTAATCAGCCAAATGATTAATGCAGCTGTGATGGCTATGGTAAGTGTGGTTAGGATGATGTCGCCATAAACTAAATTTGAGAACATGCCAAAGCTAACACCATAGTTTCGGACCATTACTAGATTAAAAAATGATGTAACGGGCATAACAGGTATAGGAAGGGTAGTAAGATATTCAAAAGCAAGGTACTTTGTTGCCTGGTCGGCGACAGCAATCAATATGGCAATAAACAATCCAGTAATATGCCTTGTTGTTATCCCCATAGTACGTCTCTTGCTAATTGACAGTCAGCACTGATTTGGTTTTTTAACTCTATTGCATCATTAAACATACGTTCAGGTCGCAGAAATTTAAATAATTCTACCTCTACGTACTCGCCATACATATTATGGCTAAAGTCGAAAATATGTACCTCAAGAAGTGGATGGCTACGATGGAATGTTGGCCGTATTCCGATGTTGGCAACGCCAGGAAAGTAACGATCATGAAACTTAACATTAACCGCATACACACCAAATTTTGGATAAATATAATCGTTAATCTTAATGTTTGCAGTAGGGTATCCGATGCGGCGGCCCAATTGCTTGCCTTTGATTATTTTGCCTTCAATGGTGAATGGATGGCCGAGCATAGAGTTGGCTTCTTGAACAGCACCAACTTGTAATAATTGTCGGATATAGGTTGAAGAGTAGGGCTGGTTGACTTCTTCATAGATAATGGGCTCAGCCTGACTAAAGCCAAAGCCGTACTGACTAGACATTTGCTTTAATAAGTCAGCATCTCCTTTACGGTTATGGCCAAAAATAAAATCATAACCAATAACAATATGGTCAACCTGAAAACGATTAAGTAGAAATTCAGTCACAAAGTCTTCCGCAGAAATTTTGGCGAAATCAATGCCAAAAGGAATAATGCAAAGGTAGTCTACCCCGAGCTGGGCAATAAGCCGTTCTTTTTGTGATGGATTGGTGAGCCTAAAGGGGGCAACTTTTTCTTTAAGAATAGTGATTGGATGCGGTTCGAACGTCATCACCGACAATGGACGTTCTTTGGTGCGTGAAATGGACTTAGCAAAATTAATAACAGATTGATGCCCCAAGTGAACACCATCAAAGTTTCCCAGCGCCATCACACTACCTTTGGCGGGGTCAGGAAATTTCTGATAGTTTGATAGAATCTCCATAAATATTCACTTTCCCTTTGCTATGGAGCGGGTGTGGCTACGTTGTCTGAGCTACCTAAGGTAGTGTCTGCTCGCAATTTTGTAAAGATAAGTATTGGCGCTGCCACAAATATTGATGAGTATGTGCCCACAATAACACCAAAAAAGGCAGCCAAGCTAAAGCTGAGGATGACGTCTCCTCCCATAATAACTAATGCTAGAAGAGCTACTAGTGTTGTTAAAGATGTTAGCAATGTTCGGGCAAGATTGTCGTTGATACTACGATTAAGTAGTTCGGGCAAATCCATGGTTTTATATTTACGTAAATTCTCGCGAATACGATCAAAAATGACTACTGAGTCATTAATTGAATAACCAATAATGGTGAGTAATGCTGCTACGGAAGATAGGTTTACATCCAGCTGGGTGATGCTCAAAAAGCCGAGTGTTAAGATGACGTCATGTATAAGTGCTAAGACTGCACCTAAGCCATAATGCCATTCAAATCGGATCCATATATAAAACATAATGGCAGCAAGAGCAAAAACCATTGACCACAAACCTGAGGCAATGAGTTCACTTCCAACTTTTGGGCCTACATAATCAACTTTGCGGTAATCAATGGTGGAGCCGTATGTTGCTTCGAGGCTTGCTTTTACTTGGTTTATAATATCAATCTGCTTGCGACTTTCTTTTTTGCTTTGGCCAATTCGAATCATAATATCCTTTTGGCTACCGATTGTTTGCAAGGAAACATCGCCTAAATTCAATGTTTCACTGGAAAGTTGCTCGCGCATTTGAGCAAGGCTAGGAGCTTGTTCAAAGCGAGCCTCAATAAGAATTCCTCCGGTGAAGTCGATACCAAAATTTAAACCTCTACTGGCAAGTAAAGCGAAAGAGGCAATAATCATCATTATCGATAATATAAAGGCGATCCAGCGTTTTCCAAGAAAGTCGATAGCAGTATTGTAGGGAACAAGTTTTAATGGCATGATAAAACCAACATTATACAAGGATTCTTTTTAACGCGCAGCACGTTAGCATAAGGTTCTCTCAAGATCAATAAAATTGGACTGCAATATACGCTATATACCCTAAGGCCAGCAAGGCGCCCCCTGCTCTAGAAAGTTGTTTGCATAACAAGATACTTGCAGTTAACACAACCGACACAGCAAGCATTAGTGGAAGGTCAAAAGCAATAAATTTGTCACTTACAGCAATTGAACTTACCATTGGGGTTATACCTAATATTCCCATGATATTGAACATATTGCTTCCAAGTACATTACCAATGACAATGTCGGAATGTTTGTGGAAGGCTGCCACTATTGAGGTAGCAAGCTCAGGAGCAGATCCCCCAAATGCTACTAATGTTACACCAATAACTGCCTCGGACCATCCAAACATACGAGCAATAGCCACTGACCCGGTAACAAGAAAATCCCCTCCAACTGCCAAGCAGCCAATACCTACGACCAAGAGTGCTATGACTTGCCACATGGTAGTCTTAAAAGGATAGGTTTCGATTTCTTCTTTGACAGCATCGTTGGTATGGGATTTACTGCGCTTAAAAACATGCCATGTGTGGATTACTAATAACAACAAGAAAAGAAGTCCGTGCCACCAGATAATGACACCTGTTAGACACAATAAGTATAATAAAGCAGCAATACCAAGCATGTAAAACCCATCTGCCCTACCCTCTTCTTTATCCATGGTGATAGGGTAAACCATGGCAGTAAAGCCAATAACACATAAAATATTACTAATATTGCTGCCAATAACATTTCCAAGTGCAATATCAGGGTAGCCATCAAGAGCTGCATTTAGGCTAATGACGAGCTCTGGGCTTGAGGTGCCGTAGGCAACGACGGTAAGTCCAATAATAAAGGGTGGAAGTCCTATGCGCTTGGCGATAAAAACAGAGCTCCGAACTAATAGTTCGCCGCCTAAAAATAATAATATTAGGCCACCAAGAATATATGCAGCACTTAGCATTGTTAACTCACAACATTATTGTTTGAACGAACGGATCATTTCTTTTAAAAGAAATGGGTACACAATCCCTGCACCAGATTTAGGGATTATATTTATCCTATTGAGTGGGGCCTTACAACATGTCTTTATTTAAATCGGCAGCAATCGTGAGTATGCTGACATTTTGTTCCCGTATTTTGGGCTATGTGCGTGATATGTTAATTGCTGCCACCATGGGTGCAGGCATGTTAGCGGATGTTTTTTTGGTGGCATTTAGGTTGCCAAATTTATTTCGGCAACTATCGGCTGAAGGCGCACTGAATAATGCTTTTGTGCCTATGTTTTCTAAAAACCAAGATACGGTATTTGCTTCACATGTACTAAGCTGGATGGTGCTGGTATTAGTTGTTTTTACCATAGTCATCGAAATATTTATGTCCCAAGTCATGATGCTACTTGCACCGGGCTTTATTGACGATCCACAGGCAATGGACTTGCTGGTGATGAGTGGTAGAATTATGTTTCCCTACTTAATCATGATCTCGGTAGTATCGTTGTTTAATGGGATGCTCCAAAGTGTAAAGCGCTTTGCGTTTGCGGCGCTGGCACCGGTGATTGTGAATATCATAATGATATCATGTTTGTTGTGGTTTATTGATCAAGGTCAAACGCCAGTGCATACGCTTAGTGTTGCAGTCACCATTGCGGGAGTTGTGCAAGTGGTGGTGCTGTATAGTGCTGTACGATGGGCAGGGTTACAGATAAGGTTATTACCCCCTAAGGCGACATCGGACGTGGCAGTGTTTTTTAAACGTATGTTGCCAGGCATTATTGGTGGGGGGGTAACGCAGTTGAATTTGTGGATTAATACCTTGCTTGCTACTACCCTCTCGGGAGCCGTTTCTTATTTATATTATGCTGACAGGTTAGTACAATTTCCGCTTGCGCTCATTGGTACGGCACTAGGCATAGCGTTGTTACCAGCTCTGTCTAGGCAGATTGGTGATAACCAAAAAGATGAAGCCATTAATACCCAGAATCAGGCCATAGAAGTGGCAATGCTGCTTGCGCTTCCTGCTAGTGCAGGTTTGTGGTTTATTGCTCCATTGGCAATTGAGGTGATATTTGAACGTGGCGCCTTTACAGCGGCCAATACTATTGCCACTTCCGATGCACTTCGGATGTATGTGCTGGGATTGCCAGCGTTTGTACTCATTAAATTATACCTGCCTGCTTTTTTTGCAGCAGGCGATACCAAGACACCGGTAAAGATTGCCCTTGGATGCTTGGTACTTAATCTAACACTTAACTTATTGTTGATTGGTCCTATGCAGCATTTGGGGCTTGCATTATCAACTGCTTTGACTGCATGGGTGAATGTGGGTCTGCTAGTTGCTGTGCTTACTGCCAGAAAGGCGTACTGGTTTGATCGTGATGTTTTGCTTGGAGTGATTAAATCGGTTTGTATTACTGGTTTTATGGTGCTGGTATTAGTTGTATTTGATTATTCAGGGCTGAGCTCTTTTGAGGGCACCAGTCAGTTAGGTGCCATTATCCTTGTTGGGGTAGTTAGTTATGTGGCAGGTGTGAGTGTGTTTGGCTATCACACTACCCTTATTGCACGACTCAAAAATCGCCACGGCGTGAAAACGCAGCATTAGCGCGAAATGGGACCACTGTGGACGACAACTGCATGAAGACCTTTCTCTCTTGCTTTTCTTGCTAGCTCTTCAGCTTCTATATCATTGGCGCAAGGATAATAGCCATCTGGTATTGAAGTGTTATCACTGCTTAGTGTTGTAGGTGGTTTCTTCCCAAACTCTGCTACAAGCCAACCAAAACCATAAGCCTTGGATGCAGGTGGGTTACCAAATTTCGGAGGAGTTTGGTCGCTAGAATCAACAGATGCTGGAGTAACATTGGCTGTTAATGCTGGAGAAGACGGGGGGGTATTTTCTGCTAGAGGTGGTGTGTTGGGCGGAGACCCAGGCCTCAGAAGCGATTCAACAAACGGTATGCCAAATTTTGCTCCAAATCCCACGCTTGAAGCGGAGCCTGCCATTCCAGCTGAATGCGCAATACGACCAAAATGTCCAGCTGTTATGTTGGGATTTCTTCGAGATACGCCACACAGAACAAGAGCGGTTGCAACAGTTGCGGCAGAGCCAATAGTTGCAGCAACGGTTACAGTTGCTGAGCCTGTTTTAAATGCGTGCGAGAAACCTCCGCCGGTAGAGTCGGGTGTTGATGTTGGCATAATGTATTCTCCCTAATTATGAAGATTGCAACTATCAATCTAGAATTATAGATTAATCTCTCCATACTTCACATATACTCTTTTATTTTTCAAAATCAAGAGGCTTGTGCAGGTTTTTGTAATAAGGCGTTAATTATTCCCCATAGGCTAATCATGATCCAACTTATTTCGATAATAATCGAAGGGATGTTGGGTGTCCATAGCAGTGATATGAGCAGTAAAATGGCACCCATAAAGTTGATAAACGGAAATATTAATGATTTTGCACTAATAATCTCTGTTTGCACAAGAAAGTAGGCGGCTAAAATGCATGCCACGCCGGTAAAACCAATGAAATTAAATACAACATCCATCACGGCAGGTTATTTGTTCGTTAGAGTAAGATCAACAGCATTATACTACCAAGCGCAATACGATACCATGCAAAAGGTGCAAAGCCATGACGTTCAATAAAAGCAATGACCGTTTTGACAACAAACATTGCGCTGATAAAGGCACTGATGAACCCAAGAGCGATCAGGCCAGCATCATCTACAGATAATGCTGTGTAGTTTTTGTAAATATCGTACACTGTAGCTCCCAGCATAGTGGGTATTGCTAAGAAAAAAGAGAATTCGGTTGCGGTCTTGCGGTCTAATTTTAAGCACAGAGCACCCATAATGGTTGCGCCAGAACGTGATGTTCCTGGAATCATGGCAAGACTTTGCGCTAGCCCAATAAGCAGCGCTGTTTTGATGGTAATATCGTGAATGTGGTGAGTGGTTGGAGTTGGTTTGAATTTTTCAATAACCAGTATAATAATGCCGCCAACCACCAAGCTGCAGGAAACCACAATAGGTGAAAATAACACTGACTTAATAAAACCATGAAACATGACTCCCAATATGGCTGCAGGTAGAAAGGCGATGACCAGCAGAAAAACAAAATGTTGTGAGGATTTGTCGGAAGTAATGGTTCTTGAGATATGCAGTAGCTTTTGCCGATAAAGCCAGCATATAGCCAAAATTGCCCCAAGCTGAATGACAATTTCAAAGACTTTTCCTGGGGGGCCTGAGAATTGTAAGATATCAACAATTAAAATAAGGTGGCCTGTAGAAGAGACCGGAATAAATTCGGTGATTCCTTCGATAATGCCTAACAGTAACGCTTGTAAGCTAATAATGATGTTGTCCATAGGGGTAGTAGATGCTCTTAATTATGCAGAGGTCTCATAAATGTTAGCTGTAATATTTAGCCTCTTTGCTCAAAAGTAAAGAGTAAATGTCTCAAAAATAAGCAATATTTAACTGGCTGTAAAAACACAATATTTTGTGTAAAAAATACTGGCTATACACTAGAAATTGTGTTTATATAAATAACAGAGTCAAGAGGACTCCACGCTTGAAGTTATAAGCGTCTTCCCATGTAGAGAAGTATGTTGATAAACATAACCTTTTTGGTGGTGCATGATGCTTATCCGTTTAATGGTTGCTGTAAGTTTTATATTGGCTGCGCATAGTGCGGTTGCGGTACAGCTTGATGAAGCCATGAAACAGAAGCTTCGGTATTTGAGCCAACGTCAGGCAGTGTTGGCAGAAAATATCGCCAATGCGAATACCCCAGGATATAAAGCTAAAGATCTTGAGCCAATTGAATTTGGCACACCTTATGCAAATAAGAAAAAATATAAAGTGATAGAGCAGCGTACTACGTACGAGACCAAGCCGGATGGAAATAATGTGTCGTTAGAAGAACAGATGATGAAAATGTCACAAAATAGCATCGAACATAATGCAACGCTCGGTATGGTTCGTAAAATGAAAGATCTTATGGGTCTTGCGCTTGGCACGCCATCTGGAGGGCAATAAAAATGATAAAATTGATGATAACAGCTAGTGTGGTGTTGACTTCTTCGGTGGTGTGGGCCAATGGTCTAACTGCCAGTATGCATACGTCAGCATCGGGTATGCATGCACAAAGCGAACGTATGAAGATTGTAGCTCAAAACATTGCTAACGCTGACTCCACTGGAGCTACGCCAGGTGCTGAGCCTTATCGCCGTAAAACCATTGCATTTCGTAATGAATATGATCCAGCTACTGGTGCGTATGTAGTAAAAGTAGATAATACAGGCGAAGATTATAACACACCATTTGCGAAGCGGTATGATCCAGGACATCCGGCAGCGAATCGTGAAGGATATGTGTTGCGTCCTAATGTTAAAACAACGGTAGAGACCGTTGATATGAAAGAAGCTGAACGTACCTATGAAGCTAATTTAGGTATGATGAAAACCACCAAAGGCATGTATATCAGTACGATTGATTTGCTTAGACGTTAATTTTGGAGTTCGGGAATATGAATATTAGTTTTCAGGCTGCTGCAAATGCTTACAGTAATGCAACGAGTGTTGGTACACAGAATACCAAAACTCTTCCCAGTCCGTCCGATAATGTTGGCTCTGTGGGCAATCATTTTGGAAATATGGTCACCGATAGCATTAGTGATACGATTTCTAACTTGAGGTCTTCTGAGCAAGTGGGTCTGCAAGCGCTTAACAATAAAGCCGATATTACGGATGTTGTTAATGCAATGACCAAGGCAGAATTAAATCTAAAATCGATGGTGGGTATTCGTGATAAATTAATCTCTGCATTCCAAGAAATTATGAGAATGCCAATTTAAATAAGATAATGGGTATAATGCAGTGGACGCTGTTGGAGCATTAGAAGTTGGGCATGAAGCACTCTTTGTGCTAATCAAGATTTCGCTACCGATTATGTCAGTGGCGCTGGTGGTAGGTTTAATTATTTCGTTGTTTCAGGCGTTGACTCAGATTCAGGAAATGACATTGTCGTTTGTTCCAAAGATTTTGGCTATTTTTGTAGCGTTACTTATCTTTCTTCCTTTTATAGGCAATGAATTGATGGCGCTTTCTGAGCATATGGCTGAGCGTATTATTGCTGGTGGTGGAAATAGTTATCGTTGACCTGTAAAATATTCATGTTAGAATTACCGTTATAGTATTGCCACCAGGCACGGCCGCCCGCTCTCTCCCGGGCGGAAAATCTAAATAACATTAGATTGTTTCTTTTAGCGCCTCTCGGATTAACGAGAATTCGTGCTTCCCGAGCTTTTGGATGCGTGTTGAAAGTCTCCGTGCATCCATTACTCGTGGTTGATCAAGCAGTAGATCACCCTGAATTTTACTACTATTTATATGATAACGGTAAAAAGAATCCTTAGTACTAGAGCTAATGGGTAATCCAAGAAACGTATTGCGCCCATATTTTTTAATAATGAGAACCGGTCTGGTATAAATATCGCTCTTACCAAAAATTTCAAAGCCTACATTAAGACCAATACTGCACCACCAGATTTCACGTTCCGAAAATAAAGGGATTTTGTTTAGTCTTAGACCGTTGAGCTTGTGTTTAAATGTTGCCCAGGAAAAATATAATTCAGACATAATAGTACCGTAAATTAAGTTGAGAAAATCAAATTAAAATCGGTAACGAATGCAGAGTAATAAAATGATTACCATGTTGCAACAACAATATGGATAAGAACGGGTAGATTTTCGGTATT
>CALCTU010000056.1 GCA_937907045.1 uncultured Alphaproteobacteria bacterium | reverse complement strand
GTTGGCAACTCCCATTACCAAGCCGCGCTTTCCCTTCATGATAGTGCTTGTAGGAATAGTGGTTTGGTCTTCGTGTTTATCGGTCATGTTTGTTTCTTAGATCAATGTTGATGTTAATGTTGTATTCTCAAAAATAGTGCAGGTAAAATAGTGAAGCAGGCTGATGTCTGTCAATATAGTTATGAAAAAAAGCAATAGAATTATTATTGAGAAATTTTCCATGTTCCATCAGGTTGTCTGCAAGCTTTACCATATCCGGTTGTTGGTTGGCCATCAATTACAATCTCTTGCGTGTACTGACGGCAGTAATTTCCTGAAGCAGCCTGGTAGGTATGAGTGGGTGTGATGGTACCATAATTACCAGAATCTGGGTTGTTCCAGGAAGTTGCAGTGCCTGTTTTTGCATTTTCTAAAGCATGTTGTGATGCTCTGTTGTAATAGGCCATGTCGGCCCTATCAAGAGACGCACCGACTTCTCTTCCCAATGCTGCGCCCAACAATGTTCCACCCGCAATAGCGACAACATTTCCTTTTCCTTTGCCAATATTAGATCCAAGTGCTGCGCCTGCACCTGCACCAATAAGGGTGCCTATATTTTTTTTAGAAAACAGGTTTTCATTGGAGTTTGACTGGCAGGCGCCAGTAGAAATAGCAAGGGTAAGGCACACGCTAGAAAATAGCAATTTACGTATGAAGTTTTTCACTTTATAGTCTCCGACAAATACATTAAAACAGAATTAGTGATGTGCGATTAACGTGACAACAATACAGCAAAGGTTATAGATGTTCAATGACTAATGACGCCAAATCACGTCTAGTACAGTTGGCAACATATGCGTCCGTAAGTGTTGCATTTGTTATTATATGTATAAAAATTATTGCCTGGATCCAGACAGATAGCTTGAGTTTGTTATCCTCATTAATTGACTCGGTGCTTGATATTGCGGTTTCGCTTCTTAATCTATTTGCAGTCAGGTATGCACTGATGCCTGCTGATGAAGATCATAGATTTGGCCATGGAAAAGCAGAAGATGTTGCCGCAATGCTACAAAGTTTTTGTATTGGCTTGTCATCATTATTCATCTTTAGTGAAGCTGTTTCTAGGATCAGCCAGCCTGTTGTGGTTCAAGAGACTCACGTGGGTATGATTGTAATGGGATTGTCAACTTTCCTTACGGTGATGCTGGTGTTGTTTCAGCGTTATGTGGTATCAAAAACTAAGTCGGTTGTTATTGCAGCTGACGCGCTCCATTATAAGGTCGATATTTTTACAAGTTTGGTTGTGTTTGGGTCATTATATTTTTCATCTGCGTATGACAACCCTTATATTGATGTCTTGATTGCAGTAGGTATTGCAGCTTATATTCTTAAAGGAGCTTGGGAAATAGGAAGTCAGTCCTTTGACCACCTGATGGACAAAGAATTTGATGAAGCTATTCGGAAGCAAATCATGGAAAAAGCTCTTGGGCATGACATGGTGATAGGGGTGCATGACCTTAGGACCCGTCGTTCTGGCGTGAAGCCTTTTGTGCAATTGCATTTAGAATTGGATGGTAATATTACATTATATCAGGCACATGATATTTCTGAGGCGGTGGAGGCATCTATTTTGGAGCTATTTGATGATGCAGAGGTGTTGATTCACCAAGATCCAGCCGTTATAAAGAATATTCCTTTGGAAAAAGGACAAGTTTTGTCAACGAAAGGAAAAGGGAGGAAAATTAGTGAGCGTCGAGAGTCTTGAGCTTCATCGTAATAATATTACTGATACTGAACAATATAAATTGATCCAAGAAAAAGCATTGGCCGGTGAGCCTGAGTTTCAATATTATTTGGGCTTGATGTTTGATACCGGAAGGGGAGTAAAACGAAGTCCCAAAGATGCAATTAAGTGGTACAGTAAAGCGGCCACATCTGGTGTGGTAAATGCCCAATATTATTTGGGGTTGCTATATGATACAGAGGAAAGCGGTGTTCCAAAAGACCCTGATGAGGCAATTAAATGGTTTTCCATGGCTGCTGAAGAAGGACATTCAATGGCAAAGGTTAGGTTGAATATTTTATTAGGGTTTTAACAGCAAACCTCAATAAAACTGCCCAATACAACAATTAATGCTATGTGTATGCCTTTATCAAGGGTTAAACAGGTTGTTATTTAAG
>CALCTU010000055.1 GCA_937907045.1 uncultured Alphaproteobacteria bacterium | reverse complement strand
TTGTAATTTTAAAATTAATATGTGATCCGCGGACGGTATGTACGGGAGTATTTAGAAGTTCTATAATTGAGGAATCATCTGTAACTTTTTGATTTTTAAGAATTGAATGAGAATTTCTGATGAGGTTGTAATCAAAGCCTTGTGGTGTTTGAGCGCGCATTAGGTCGTTTCGGTCAACGGTATGAATAATTTGTCCTGTCTGGTTAATACGTTTAATGGTGTCTTCAACAGGTAGTGTGGGAATTACTGCCTGGTGATTGTTTAATGCAGATATAACCCGGTCAATAACTTTCAATGTAATTAAGGGGCGGGCTGCATCATGAATTAAGACATAGTCGGGGTTGATAGACTCAATTGCCAAAAGACCATTATTGACAGATTCTTGGCGTGTTTTTCCACCTTTAATAGGGGCAGGGAGTTCTAGGTGTTGTGTTGCCTGGTCATAAAGATCTTGGTTGTCCGGGTTGTATACTACATGAACGGATGTGATCTTTTGATGCTTTAGAAAGGTTTCGATGCTGTGGGTCAGCATGGGTTTACCATTGAGCAATTGATATTGCTTGGGCAACTCAGATTCCATGCGACTGGAAGATCCTGCAGCAACAATGAGGCATGCTATATTCATGAAAAAACATACAAAAAGTTGAAAAATAGGCCAAAAAACGTTAAAAGGTCACATTTTGTTGGAATATGTAACGGATTTTTGTACCCATGGCAATAACCATTGGTGATATTACACTGCCTGATTCAGTAATTTTGGCGCCTATGTCAGGGGTTACTGACAAGCCATTTCGCTCGTTGGTAAAGCGTTTTGGTGCAGGGCTTCTTGTGTCAGAAATGATTGCCAGTCGTGCAATGATTATGCAAACCCGTGAGAGCCTTAAAAAATGCGAAGTTTCTGAACATGAAGATATGACGTCGGTGCAGCTTGCCGGCAATGAGCCTGAGGTGATGGCGCAAGCTGCTAAATTGAATGAGGATATGGGGGCCAAGATTATTGATATTAATTTTGGCTGTCCAGTGAAAAAAGTTGTTAATGGTTATGCTGGTTCCGCGTTAATGAAAGATGAATGCCTGGCGACGGAAATTTTACATGCAACGGTGGATGCAGTAAATGTTCCTGTGACATTGAAAATGCGTATGGGGTGGGACCATCACAATCTTAATGCGCCGTCGTTAGCCAAAAAAGCAGAAAAAGCTGGCATTAAAATGATTGTGATTCATGGTCGTACTCGTAGTCAGATGTATAAAGGGACTGCTGATTGGAAATTTGTCAGGAGTGTTAAGGAAGCTGTTGATATTCCGGTGATAGTTAATGGTGATATCAAAAGCTTTGATGATGTTGATCAAGCGCTTAAGGACTCGGGTGCTGATGGTGTGATGATTGGACGTGGTGCCTATGGAAAGCCTTGGCTTATTTCTCAGGCGGCACATTATTTAAAGACAGGTGAGCGTTTGCCTGACCCTGACGATGCAACCAAAGCTGCTATTGTATTAGAGCATTATGATGCCATGCTTACTCATTACGGCACGGAGGTAGGTGTGAAGTTTGCTCGCAAGCATCTTGGTTGGTATAGTAATGGTAAATTTGGAGCTGCTGAGTTTAGGCATAGTGTGAACCGTATGCATGAACCAGCTGAAGTTCGTGAGGCAGTACGTCGATTCTTTGAGGTTTGAGGAGGAGTACTGTTTTTCTTGATATACTGTGTTTGAGCTGTTATGTTGCTGCGCTAGACTTATGTTTTCAGGTAGTAATTTAAAAGGTGGTGTGTGGCTAATCTGCTATTACTAACAGCGTTGTTGTTTGGCTCGTGGGTGGTGCTGTCGGGGTTTTTCTCTCCTTTCTTTCTTATGCTTGGGATCATCAGTTGCCTGTCTTCGGTAGCCATTTTTTGGCGCATGTATCATACCAAACAATCATATCCGTTTTTTGGATATTTGCTCGTACGCTTACCACTATATGGCTTGTGGTTGTTTAAAGAAATTTTTATTTCGTCACTAGTTGTAGCGCTTAATATGTGGCGCTTTAATCTTAAAATTGACCCTGGTGCACGATGGGTTAAAACCAAGCAAACTAACGCTATTGGTCTTGCCACTTATGCGAATTCCATTACACTGACACCGGGTACGGTGAGTGTATTTGTCGAAAAAGATCAATTATTTGTTCATGCTCTGCAAACCAGTGGCCTGGATGAGCTCGAAGAAGGTAGTATGGATCGTTTAGTGGTCAAGACAATAGGCGATATTCAGGAGCAGGAGGTGACCACATGAGCGTGATTATTGCTGCTATTATTGCCGTATTGGTTGGTGTTGTTTTGGTAACACTTCGCGCGGTTGTTGGTCCCCATTTATATGATCGTTTGCTTGCAGCCAATAGTTTTGGCACGCTTATTGTTATTTTAATTGTCCTGATGGGGCAGTTGGTTGGTACGGCATTTTTTGTTGATATAGCTCTTGTTTATGCCCTTATTAATTTCATTACTACCATTGGCATATTGCGTTATGTTCAACATAAAGAACGACGGGAGAAGGCGTAATGATTATTGATATCATTGGTTATGTTTTGATTGCCTTTGGTGCTTTTTTTGTGCTTTCTGGTGCCGTTGGAGTAGTGCGAATGCCTGACTTTTTTACTCGGCTTCATCCAGCAGGTGTTATTGATGGTATTGGCGCTCCGTTGTTGTTCTTGGGGTTGGCCTGTCTACATGGTTGGTCGCTTTTTTCAGGTAAATTAATTTTGCTCGTTATTTTCTTACTTATTACAGCGCCAACAGCTACCCATGTACTTGCTAAAACAGCTGCTTTTTCTGGTTATCCGATTAAAAACGATAGTAATAAGAGGAAGCATAGATGATTGTTGAAGCTTATATTCACGAGATCTTAGATATTACTCTTTTAGGATTGTTGGTTATTACTGCGCTTGCTGCGGTGCTTTCGAAGAACTTGCTAGTGAGTACGGTTTTCTTGAGTATTTTTAGTTTACTGATGGCCGCTGAATATTTGGTTATGGGTGCACCAGACGTAGCTATTACTGAGGCAGCAGTAGGGGCAGGGATTAGTACAATTTTACTTCTTCTTGCATTATTGTTGGTTGGTGAAAATGAGAAAGAGTCGTCAAAATTGGCATTTGTCTCTTTTATTGTGGTAGTTGGCGTTGCTGCTGCTTTATTATTTGCAAGTTTAGAGATGCCAGAATTTGGTTCGGCTGATTCACCTGCACAAATTTATTTATCCGAATATTACCTAACCCGTGCTCCTGAGGCCACGGGTATTCCTAATGTGGTGACCTCTATTTTAGCAAGCTACAGAGGATATGATACATTTGGAGAGGTAACAGTTATATTTACTGCTGGTATGGCGGTATTATTGCTGTTGGGTGTAAGTAATAAACGTAAAAAGTAGTTAGTTTGTGCTATGAAAAAACATTATAGTCAACATATTGTACTTCGAGTGATTGTGCGGCTTCTGATACCGTATATCTTTATGTTTGGATTATATATACAACTTCATGGTGAGTATTCTCCGGGGGGAGGATTTCAGGCTGGTGTAATTTGTGCTGCGGTGTTTATTGTATTTAGCTTGTTATACGGTTTAGAGCATGCAAAGGAATTATTGTCGGTGGCAACACTTAGAA
>CALCTU010000054.1 GCA_937907045.1 uncultured Alphaproteobacteria bacterium | reverse complement strand
CGCAAATTAAAAAAGGCAGTAGCCTTGCAGCGTCAGAAAAATATTCAACGGGTAATGCTTAATGTGCGTGAGCAACAAAAAAGCCGTGAGCATGCACTAGAGTCTGCTAAACGTATCCGTAAGAAAAAACATCATGCCATTACGCTGGGACGTGAAAGTTGGGAAAAACGAGTGGCAAGTGACCGTCCGCGTTCAGATTGGCAAGGGCGTGCGGGTGATTTGCGGCGTCACGTGCGCACTTCGCGTGATAAATCACGTGACCTTTGGGCCGCAAGTGATACAAAAGATACAAAAGATTAGTCTTAGGTGTGTTGATGTAGGTTGACAGCGCCTGCGATAGGATTTATATCTTTTACGGCTGAACAAAATACCATTCTAATATTAAGAATGGGTGTAAATGGGGTGGGTAGATATTATGGCTAAAGCAAAAGAAGCACTTGTTGTTGATGATTCCAAGACCATGCGTGATATGGTGGGTATGACCTTAAAGCAACTTGATTTTGAGGTGACTATGGCCGGCGACGGTGTTGAAGCTTATGATATTGCAAAGGATCGTATATTTGATGTGGTAGTAACTGACATCAATATGCCTAACATGGATGGCATAGAGCTTATAAGATTGTTGCGTGAAGAAAGCGCCTGCAAAGATATTCCTATTTTGGTGCTTACCACCGAAGGTGGCGAGATTGCCAAAGAAACGGGTAAGCGTGTGGGTGCAACCGGGTGGATGGTGAAGCCATTTAGACCTGATGTGTTGTCACGTGCAGTGAAGAAAGTTTGTAATATAGCAGACTAATCTTTTTTGCCAATTGGTAGAGGGTTTGTCACTTTATTGGTGATTACAGGAAAACTGTAACTATAACTATAACGAATTTCTTTGAAAATTCGATGGCAGTCATCGAGTTTTCATGATGTTGTGGTTAATATGGAACGGCAAGTATACAAACAAAAAATTGAACGATATTTTCGTATACATCCGGTAGTGGCGATTTTGGGGTCAAGGCAGTGTGGAAAAACAACCCTGGCTGGAGCATACAAAGATAAGATTTATTGTCAGGTGCATTATGTTGACCTTGCGGCCTAGCTACTTTTATTAATACTTATACTTAAGCCCAAAAGAAAAGAATCCATTTCTTAGAGAGTCCTCGGTTGGATCAAATTTAGAAGAAAAAACACCGGTGCCTGATATAGCCACATGCCATTTTTTGCTAATTGGCCTAGAAGCTTCTGCACTGAACATTTTATGTTCATTATTGGTGTGAAGTGTAAATTCCACGGGAATGGTAATTTCTTCCTCGGCTTCTTTAAAAGGATAGGTGGTGTCGGTGACGCGTGCCGCATCTAAATAAAAATTATAGGTAGCTGCGTGCTTGATGTCGATAGGACTAACATCATTAAAATATTGCATGCCTACATGATCGAAGATGGCAACTACCTGGTCGCCATCTGCGAATGTTTGAAAGATTTGGCGAGACTGTGCAGCAGCGTTGGGTAAGCACAAACCAAGCGCTAGAGTGATTGCTATACATGTCCGACTACCTATCGAAATTGCCATGATGCGTACCTTGCTTGTATCTTTTATTATAGTTGGTAAACTGTCTATACGCTCACCATAGCAAGGAATGGTTAACAAAACGTTAACGTACTAGATTTTTGTACATTTTCTGTAATTAGCTTCGGTAGTCGGCGTTAATGCTAATATATTGATTAGTAAGATTGCAGCCCCACGCGGTAAATTGGCTATCTCCGAGGCCTAAATCAACATGAATCACAATATGGTCGCCTTTCATGTGGTTTGTAACTTCATCTTCATTGTAGTTAGGTGCACGTTCACCGTTTATTGCAATGACCACGCCTCCAATGCTCACCGAAATATGTTGTCGGCTAACATCAAGGGTTGTTTTACCAATTGCCATAACAATTCTACCCCAGTTAGCATCGCATCCGGTGATTGCAGTTTTGACCAACGGTGAATTTGCAATAGATAGTGCGATAGTTTTGGCATCGCTTGTTGATGATGCACCCCGAACTTGCACTTCAATTATTTTAGTAACACCTTCACCGTCTTTAATGACAAGCATTGCTAGCTCATGCGCAATGTGACCTAGCGTTTCTTGAAATTGTTCATAAGCGGATGAGTTTTGAGTGATGGGTGCATTACCGGCTTTTTGTGTCGCCAGTGCCAATATGGTGTCACTGGTAGAGGTGTCACTATCAACGGTAATTGCATTAAACGTAGTTTCGGTAACAGTGCTAAGTGCTTGCTGGAGTGTGTTTCCATCTATGACAGCATCGGTAAAAATATAGCCCAGCATGGTTGCCATATTTGGGGCAATCATTCCTGAACCTTTAATGATACCGGTTATCGTAATGGTACTGTCTTGGAGGGTGATTTGTGTGCTCACAGCTTTTGAGAAAGTGTCGGTGGTGCGTATGGCCCCGGCCGCTTCTTCTATGGTGGCGTAGGATGGTTTGGTTAATGCATCCGTGATGGCATTGGTAATAAGATTATTGGGCAATGGCTCGCCAATAACCCCAGTAGCACACGCAATGACTTCATGAGGCTGGCAACCAATAGCACTGCCCAGGTGGTTGCATAATATTTCTACCGTTTCGTAACCAAATTTTCCATTAAAAGCATTGGCATTACCCGCATTAACGACAATTGCTCTGACTGATTTTTGTAAGTCAGCTAGATGGCTTCTTCCCCACTGAATATTGGCACTTGCGGTTGTGGATTTGGTAAAGACGCCAGCCATAACAGAGCCTTCATCAAGTAAGGCGATGAGCATGTCATCGCGATCTTTATATTTTAAGCCGCATGCATAGGTGATGAGCGTTGTGCCTTCAACAGGATGAAGGGTGCCAAGAGAAGTGGGAGCTAGTGGAGAGGTTTGCATAAACAATACCAAGATAGTTTTTAGTTTTAAGAGAAGTCTATGATTTTTTTAGTAGTATACCTAGCTCAGATCTTAAGGCTCATCCTTGCCAGTGTTAGAGTGATGGGTCAGTAGCATCGTGGATCAACTGCCGTTTATCGGTAGGTGACCACTTTAGTTTCGTTCTATCATAATGCCTTAATATTGGTCAATCTTGACATGAATTTTCCCTGAATTTTCCCTTCACCATGCCTTCGTTCATTGTTTGTTAAAGTAGGAATCATGATAACACAGCTATTAAAAATATATGGAAGGAGTGAGTATCATGTTGAGAAAGAAATTAAGAACAACCACCGCTATTATTGCCACTATTGGTATGGTGTCAACAGCAACTATAGGAAACACAAGCTATGCCTCTGATAAACAAGCGCTTGGATCATTGCTAGGAGCAGCCGGTGGGGCACTAATTGGCTCTAAGATTGGTAAAGGAAAAGGTCAATTAGCTGCCGTTGCAGTGGGAACCCTTTTGGGTGCTGGTGTAGGTGGGACGTTAACAAGCGACAATGCGTACGCTCATAAGCCTATAAAAAGACGTCCTACCTATCACCATAATCCAGGTTATAGTGACTACGGTGTTTATAATAGTTACTATCAACATAGTTATACGCCTAGCTACTATGTGCCTGTTGCTCAGCCACAACCACAAATTATGTCGGTTAGTCAAACCATGACGTCAGCGCAAGGCCCGATTCATCTGCAGCCGCAAAATGTTCAGGCACAGCCAGCTGCGCCCTATTGCCGAGAGTTTATTATGCAAAATGTGAGTATTGCAGGAAAAACCCAAGAAAGTTACGGTACGGCCTGTATGCAGCCTGATGGTTCATGGCAAATTCAACCTTAAAGTTTGATAGGTCTTCATCAAAAAGCGAGGGGTTAATTTTCTCTTCTCATAAACGTTTGTCCTCTCTTGCCCCTTGCTTTTTGACCAATACACATTTATGCTGCTATTGCTTATGAGTGAGGTATTAACGAATCTTTTTTTTGAGGATAGTAAGATGATTAGAGCCCTAGTGTCATTAATGGTAATGATTTGCTTAGCGCAATGTACAAGCAGAGGAGGGCTTTTTTGTGAAGCCAGTGGTCATACAAAAGGTACAGTTGCGTTTAAGCAATGTGAAATGCGATACAGAGCTAATGAGACGTATATTAATCACTGTCGTCATAGTGGGTTAGTTGTTGAAGGTCCTCAGTTAACTACGTGTATTGATGAAGCGCGTAAAAAACATCAGCTTTACAATAAAAATAATCAATTCTGTCGTTCTGAAGCTCAGCGTGTTCATGCGCCGTTATATAGTAGGGTTAAAAAAGAGCAACAAGCTACCCTGCATCCTGATGGTCAGATTAGTGTTGGTGTGATTAGTCTAAAGCAAACATTTGGTGAAGGCGAAATTGGTCCACTAAAAAATAATTATGTTAATGCATGCATGAATATCCATGGTTGGCCAAATGCGGGTAGTTGGGGTAGCAAAAATAATGTATCATTTAGCCACATCACCAATGGATTATCACAGCTAAATAAAAAGAATATTAGTTTTGATACGCCGTCCCATCAGAGCGTTGCCATATTCAGAGCTATTGCAGATAATAATCCGTATTTAGTTAAAGATATTATTGCAAAAGGTGCGAATGTTAACGCGCCAAACTATCAAGGATATACTGCATTGCACGTTGCGTCGCGGTTGGGTAATTTTCAGGTAGCACAAGTATTGTTAGAACAGCTTAATGCCGATACCAATCCTGTGTCGTTTAAAGGCGAAAGTGCCATATCACTTGCCAGTGCTGGTGGGCACCATAGTTTAGCACATTATATTACGCAGGTTATAAGTCAGCGCCAATATGAGCGTGCACGTGCAGAAGAAAAAAAGAAATATGAAGAATTGCTGAAAGCTCAACAAGAGGTTGCACCCACCGATACTTCGGCGGCTATTACCGATAATGCGGTTGAAACCGAAAAAGAAAAGTCTAGTATGGAGCGCCGTTTGGAGCACCTTATCGAAAAATGGAAATAGCAGCTTTGTTTTATTGTTGCGAATTTGTGTGAATGGGCGTATATTGCTGAGCCCTATTTATTACAATATTCGTATAGAAGCAGTCTTATTATGAGCGATGACCCCAGAGAATCAGAAGCCACAGGGGGTGCAGCACCTTCTGAGCAATCAGCAGCAGCAGGAGCAAGGCCAATGCCACGTGCATTATTCGTGTTGTTGTGGGGGGGGCAATTACTTGTAGAGAGACGATTAAGAAGTTCACGGAGTGGTTTAGGTGCAGCAGCAACTGATAGCAGTGCTACTCCTTATCGTGGGCCTTTTGTTTTAGAAGAAGTGATGCAAAATGTGACTGCCTTAATGGCTGAAGATCGTGAGGTTAGCGGCGGTGAGGGAAGAACTACTCCGCGGCCTTCTGGGCAATCAGCAGCAGGAGTAAGGCCAATGCCATGTGCATATGGAAGTGGTACTGTATTAGCTTTAATCGATTATGCAGTTATTTTAGAGGCTGTAAAGCAGCTTCAGAATAACGACCCAAAAATTACAAAAATAGTATATAATAGTCGATGGCGTGATCAATCTATCCCGTTAGGTTATTTGCATGAGTTGTTAAGTCCGGTGTGGAACCATGAAAACACACATGTGAGAAGAATAGCCATTCCTTTTGGAGATATTACGTTTACAGAGGGTGATTTTGAACAGTTGATAGCAATTGCAAATAAATTGAAGGTCGTTCCTCATTTTGAGTTGCTTGAATTGCCAATAAAATATGGTACCATGGCTCCATATCAAGGCACACAAGTTAATGTGATTAAGGCCATAGAAGAAATTTCTGGAGGCAAACTGACGAAAGCTCGATTGAGCGAGTATATAGAAGTCACTGGTCCTTCTAGGCGCGTATCTAGCGTTAGCTCCGCGAACAGTTTTCTTACCCGTGGTGGAGCGCAAATATAAGCTTAACGCAAAGACCTCCCATATCACTGTCATCAAGCATTAATGTTGCACCATAGAGTTTTGCAATATCCACTGCAATCGGAATGCCAATGCCACTGCCTTGCTGCTGTTGGTCTAGACGAATGCCACGTTTTACCGCATCGTGACGCTTGTTTTTTTCGATGCCTTTGCCATTATCATCTATGGCAATGGTAAGTTCGTGCTTGTCTATGGTTGCTGTAACGGTTACTTGACCATGCCCATATTTACAGGCGTTCTCAATGAGATTGCCAAAAAGTTCGTATGCATCTTCTGTGTCAATGACAAGCGGTATGGCATTGGTGTATGTTAAGGTGATAGAACAGGGGTAAATTTTCTCAAAATTCTTGCATATACTTGCCAAAATGGGCTGAATGTTGATGGGTGCACTAAATAAGTGGGACGTACCGCTAATACGTGCACGGGATAAATAGCGCTCAATAAGCTTATTCATGTGGGCAGTTTTGTCGGTTACCAGGG
>CALCTU010000053.1 GCA_937907045.1 uncultured Alphaproteobacteria bacterium | reverse complement strand
TTATTTCAAGAAATAATATTATGTTCAGATGCCACTTGGGCTCTTATGCTTGCTTTGCAATGAAATATCGCTTGATGTTCATACTCATGAATAAAAATGCCCGCATTGTTGCTTACCAGAAGTATAGTGGTAATAGGTGAGCATCATTGTCTGTTAGTCAACGTAATGATAGTGCACTTCAACCCTACGGTTCTTAGCGTTGGGTACGCCGTCATTAGTATGAACAGCTGGCTCGTTTTCGCCTACCCAATGTGTATAGATTGACTCTGGATCAGCTCCAACAAAAATTAATTTATCAGTAACATTCTGAGCGCGTTTTTTTGATAATTCCATGTTGTATGGCATGCTCCCACTGCGGTCAGTATGGCCTATCACTCTATAATGAAGCTGTGGGTTATATTGCAAACGATCATGTAAAGATATGAGGCTTGCTTCTGCTTCAACGGATAGTTCTGATTGATTAAAATCAAAATAAATTGTTGTCATATCCGAGGTGGTTGAAACAGGATGTTGATAGGTGTTGTCGGTATGTTGCCACATATGTTCATCATAAGGCATTCTATCAACAAATTCTGGCATTGCAGGGATATCAAATACGTGTAATTCATTAGATTCTTGGTCACATACGTGATAGCCGGTAATCCATTTGGTGGTTACACAGTTACCAAAACTACTATAAACTACATTGTTATATTGGTTAACCACAACCCCGTCATAATCGGTTGCTAAGGAGAGAGTTGAGCTAAGAATGATGGATACACTAAGGGCAATTCGGAAAGACCATTGAGCTACTGACATCTGTGAAAACCTATCTATAATACGCTAATATGCAACAAATACCATTTTACGGTTTTTTCATGGATTATGCAAGATTTTTGGTGTATAAGGCCCCCATATAACGCCTATAATTAACCACTGCACTGGGAATGAAATCATGAAATTTATTATGTGTTTATTTGTACTTTTTTCAATAAGCTCATGTCAGTCGCTTTCTACTATTACAGATAAACCTGCGAGTAAGCATCTTGGTAAAAAGGCTCAGGCAACCATTATTAATGGTTATGGTAGGGTTATAGGCCGCGCTACGTTGACGCAAGGATCTCAAGGTGTCCTTATGCAATTAAAAGTCAAGAAATTGGCTAGCGGTAAGCATGGTATGCACTTTCATGAAATAGGAAGCTGTGAGGCTCAGGATCATTTTGCTTCTGCTAAGGGGCATATCATGCGGTTGGGAAAACCACACGGTTTTTTACACCCACAAGGTCCTCATGCAGGGAATCTTCCCAATTTAATTGTACGTAAAGATGGAACTGCGGATGTTGAGCTATATACAGACTTGATTTCACTATATGGAGATGGTGGCCGACCAGCGCTGCTTGATGATGATGGTTCAGCCTTAGTCATTCATAAATACGAAGATGATCACAAAACTCAACCCATTGGCAAGTCCGGTGGTCGCCTGGCATGTGGTGTAATTGAAGAAGAGAACTAGGGTTAGAGGGTAGGTGCTTTTTTATGTTGTCACCCCCGGCCCAAGTAGAATTTATTGTACAATCTTAAAGTGCTCTTTAGAAGTTTGTAAAACAAACTCTACTTATGGCAATGAAGCTTGGTACTCTCCTTAAGCCGCTAATAAAGGCTGAAGTTCGCCATCCTCATACATTTGTTTAATAATATCGCAGCCGCCAATAAATTCGCCCTTAACATAAAGTTGGGGGATAGTAGGCCAGTCGGTATATTGTTTGATGCCTTCACGTATGTCATTATCAGCAAGTACATTTACATCGTGAAATGGAACATCAAGGATATTGAGAATTTGAACAACAGTGGCTGAAAAGCCGCACATGGGTTGCTCTTGAGTGCCTTTCATAAAAAGAACAACGTCATTGTTATTGATTGTATCTTCGATAGTTTTGAATATAGGGTTATCGGTCATTTTCTTACTCCATAATAGATGTTTTAATAGATAATGCATGAATGTCGTGCCCTTGAAGGCTTTGTTGAACCATGCGATGCTGGTTAATAGGGGTCATGCCTTTGAATTTTTTAGAACAAATAACAACTTGCCAATGATCGTCATCTCCAGCAAGATCGATACATTCTACGGTTCCATCTTCAAAAGCAGACCGGAGTGTTTGTTCAAGTGTGGTTTTATCGATAGGCATGGTGGTTACTCGCTTTCTTGATGATTAATGGTAAACTGCACTGACTTGCCGCAACCGCATTTTGCTGTTTCATTAGGGTTTTTGAAGATCAGGCCAGAAGAAAACACATCTTCTTCGTAGTCCATTGTGCTACCTAATATTTGCAGTGTGGCCGCTGGATCAATATAAATAGTTGCCCCATGTGCATGTACTTCTTCATCAAAGGGGTGTTTTTGGGAGGCATAATCAAATTTATATTCAAATCCACTACAGCCTCCTTTTTCTGTACTAATACGAAGTGCACAAAGATCTGGATTGTCTTTCTTGCCGTTCTTAATAACAGATTGGATGTAGGTTGCGGCGTTGTTAGTAACTTCGATGATTTGTTTTTTTGTCATTATTTTAAGCTCCTTACCACATATCTAAAATCAGTTTAGCTTCGTCTGACATCATGCTTTTTTCCCATGCTGGTTCCCATATTAGCTCTACACTGATGGTGCCAACTTCTTTGAGGTGTTCTTTAAGGCGTTTTTCTACTTCCACAGGAATAGCTTCAGCAATAGGGCAGGTAGGAGCTGTCAGGGTCATATGAATGTCAATGTCATTAGCGTCGCTTGTTGACAGTGTATAAATTAATCCTAAGTCCCATATGTTAACAGGAATTTCAGGGTCGTGAACGGTTTTTAATACCGCAATTGTTTTGTCTCTAAAGTTATCGGCCTCTTCAATGGATTGTAACTGTTCATCGGTGAGTTTTTGGTTTTGAAGGCTCTCTAGTAAGTGATCGCCCATATCGTCTACATATTCATATTCTTGGACCATAGTAGTTCTAACTCCCAAATAATGTGTTAACCTTATGAAGGCCCTTTATTGCAGATTCAATGTCCTCCTTTGTGGTGTACATTGCAATAGAGATGCGTGCTGTGGCGCTGAGGCCAAGCCTGTCCATTAAGGGTTGTGCGCAATGATGGCCTGTACGCACGGCCACTGCGCATTGATCAAGTATCATCCCAATATCGCTAGGGTGAGCTTGATTATGTGTGAATGATAAAACACAGGCCTTATGTTTAGCGGTGCCAATTATTTTGAATCCCTTTAATGCTTGGATTTCCTTGGTAGCAAACTCAAGTAGCGCCATTTCATTTTGGGTGATTAATTTGTAATCTACCGTGTTAAGGTAGTCAAGGGTAGCGCCAAATGCGATGACTTCGGCAATGGCTGGCGTGCCTGCTTCAAATTTGAGTGGTGCTTTATTATACGTTGTGCCTTCAAAACTTACTTTGTCAATCATTTCGCCACCTGTTTGATATACGTCTAATGTATCAAGCAGGCCTGGTTTTCCGTATAATATACCAACTCCATTGGGGCCATATAATTTGTGTGCAGAAAAAACAAGAAAGTCACAGTCAATATCACGCACGTTAACAGGAACGTGAACAATAGACTGGCACGCATCTACCAATGTTAGGGCGCCAACCTTTTTGGCAGCAGCAACAAGCTCTTTGATTGGTGTAATGGTGCCAAGAGCGTTTGACATGTGGGTGATGGCAAGTAATTTTGTTTTTTCCGAGATTAACTGATCAAGGTTTGTTAAATCTAGTTCACCATTATCTGTAATCGGAATAACCTTTAAGGTAGCACCAGTACGTTGGCATAGTACTTGCCACGGAACAATATTGGCATGATGTTCCATGTGACTAATGATAATTTCATCACCGTGTGATATATGTTTTTTGGTAAGGCTTGCGGCAACTAAATTAATAGACTCCGTAGCTCCTTTGGTAAAGATAACGGTGTTTTCGTGCTCTGCGCCAATAAATGTTGCAACTTTACCTCTTACTTCTTCAAACCTTCTGGTGGCAATCTCACTTAAATGGTAAACACCACGATGAATGTTTGCATAGTGATGCTCATAAGTATCTTTTAATGAGTCAAGCATTGCCCGTGGTTTTTGAGCGCTGGCTGCGCTATCCAGGAAGCTAAGCGGATGCCCATTGATCTCTTGGTGAAGTCCTGGGAAGTCACTACGGATTTTGTGTGCATAAGAGGAAGTGTAACTCATGCATTGCTCCAACAATCAATGTGAGACTGTATTATCTGTTTGATATGGGGGTGGGGTATATGATCCACTAGTGCGTCCACAAATGCGTGTGTAAGTAAATTAAGAGCTGTGTTTGGATCGATTCCGCGTGACTGCAAATAAAAAAGTGCCTGATCATCAAGTTGTCCAATCGTTGCACCATGTGAGCATATAACATCATCAGTTAGGATATCAAGCTCTGGTCGTGCATAGGCTTGTGCTTTGTCACTTAATAGTACCGATTTACTTAATTGGTGTACGGCAGTTTTAGGGCAGTCTTTATCAACGGTTGCCGATGAGTAAAATATTCCTTTGGCATTATCGGTTAATAGCTGTCTGAAATGCTGGTTTGACGTGCTATGGCCAACTTGATGATGCGAAGGAATATACGTATCGCTGTGTTGGTCGTTTCGACCAAGGGTGATACCATTTAGATTGCAAGTAACATGTGGTTTGGTAATGTGTGAGTAGATGCTGTGTCTAGCCAACTTACTACCAATATTTAATGAAAAATGGTCAATGGTGCTGGCTTCTTCTTGGATCACATATTGTTGGTATATGTGGCTGCATTCATTGCCTTGTAGTTGCAAACGATAATGATGCAGGTGACTGTTGTTGCCCAAACTCATAATAGATAAGTGATTATGATACTGGGTATCTTGTCCTTCAAATGTTTCAACAAGAGTTGCATGGCTATGATCGCCAATAATTACCAATAATTGACTATATGCTTGCTGGCTGGCCAAATAAGCCAAGTTTATTGGATGGTCTAAGTGAGTATTAGTATCAATCACAAGAACCTTAATATGCTCTGCCATAGCTAAATTCAGAGCTGTAGGGGCATCATATGAGTGCTGCGTGTGAGAGTAAAGATGCTGAATATGACCTAAATTTGCAGCATCTTTAGCTAAATATTGAGCAAGGGAATAATAGTTGATCCCTTCTTGATCAATATGATTAGCGGTAATCTCAGGTTCACTTGAGCTGGTAATTGCACTGGAATTTGCAAGAAATCCAAGCGGTGTATATTTCCACGCCTCATGATGCTTTGAATCAAACCCTCGTTGTTCAAAAGTATCTTTAGCTTGTTTGCGAATATCTGCTAGTGAAATAGCGGTCATGCAGCCTCCTCATCACTAGAGTTGGCATTAATACCGAATGCTTCGTAGCCTTGCTCTTCAAGCTTCTCAACAATTTCAGGGCCACCGGACGTTACAATTTTACCGCCATGCATAATATGAACAACATCTGGCTTAATATGATTAAGCAGTCGTTGGTAGTGGGTGATGACTAAGAAGCTGCGTTCACTATTGCGCAGTTCGTTAACGGCTTCAGAAACAATTTTAAGTGCATCAATGTCAAGCCCTGAGTCAGTCTCATCCATAATGGCAAAACAAGGCTGTAATAAAGCCATTTGTAATGTTTCAAAGCGTTTTTTCTCGCCACCAGAAAAACCTTGGTTGACGGAACGTTTGAGCATGGCGTCGCTGATGCCAAGTTTGCGAGCAGCTTCGCGAGTCTGGCGTAAGAAATTTGCAGCATCCAAAGGCTCAAGTCCGTCTGCCTCGCGTTTTGCATTCACGATGGCTTTCAAGAAATTCATGCTAGTAACACCAGGTATTTCAACTGGATATTGGAAGGCTAAGAATAAACCAGCAAGGCTACGCTCATGAACAGCAAGCTGTAATAAATCCTGTCCTTTAAATGTAACGCTGCCTTGAGTGACAATGTATCCGTCTTTTCCTGATAATACATTACCAAGTGTGCTTTTGCCGGTTCCATTGGGTCCCATAATAGCGTGAACCTTTCCAGGTTCGATAGAAAGATTCAAACCTTTTAAAATTTCTTTACCGTCAACTTTTGCGTGTAAGTTATTGATTTCTAGCATAAAAAACTCTTTTTTGTTTTTGGTTATCCAACTGCGCCTTCAAGACTAACTTCAAGTAATGCTTTTGCTTCAACGGCAAATTCCATGGGAAGTTCGCTCAATACTTCCTTACAAAAGCCACTCACGATGGTGTTAATAGCATCTTCTTCTGATAGGCCACGCTGCATACAGTAATAAAGCTGATCTTCACTTATTTTAGAAGTAGTGGCTTCATGCTCAATATTTGCGTGTTGGTTTTTGGTTTCAATATAAGGAACCGTAGTAGCGCTACAATTGCTTCCAAGTAGCAATGAGTCACATTGAGTAAAGTTGCGTGCGCCATGCGCATTTGGCTGAACACGAACAAGCCCTCTATAACAGTTACTGCTTTTTCCTGCAGATATGCCTTTAGATATAATGGTACTTTTAGTGTTTTTACCTATGTGGATCATTTTGGTGCCAGTATCAGCTTGTTGCATGTTGTTGGTAACAGCCACAGAATAAAATTCACCCACAGAGTCATCTCCTGCCAGTATACAACTTGGATATTTCCAGGTAATAGCCGAACCAGTCTCTAATTGTGTCCAAGAAATCTTGGAGCGTGCACCTTTGCAGATACCTCGCTTGGTAACAAAATTATAAATACCGCCCACACCGTTTTCGTCGCCAGGGTACCAGTTTTGAACCGTGGAATATTTGATGGTTGCATCGTCAAGCGCAATAAGCTCAACTACGGCAGCATGTAGTTGGTTTTCGTCACGCATGGGAGCCGTGCAGCCTTCTAAGTAGCTTACAGAGGCGCCTTCTTCGGCAATAATGAGCGTGCGCTCAAATTGACCAGTATTTGCTTCGTTTATTCTAAAGTAGGTCGATAATTCCATAGGGCAGGTGACTCCCTTGGGAATATATACAAACGAGCCCTCACTAAATACAGCGCTATTAAGGCAAGAAAAGAAATTATCAGCAATAGGTACTGCTGTGCCAAGATATTGTTTTACAAGTTCTGGGTGCGAATGAACAGCTTCTGAAAGTGGACAGAATATCACGCCTTTTTCGGCTAGTTTGTCTTTATAGGTGGTGACAACCGATACACTGTCAAAAACGGCATCCACTGCGACACCCGCAAGCATTTTTTGTTCTTGAAGTGGAATGCCAAGCTTGTCGTAAGTGCGAAGCAATTCTGGATCAACTTCATCTAAACTTTCAAGTTTCTTCTTTTGTTTAGGAGCGGAGTAATAATGAATGTCTTGATAATCAATAGGGGGGTAGTTGAGCTTAGCCCAATCGGGTTCTTGATCTTGAATTTTTTGCCAATGAGCAAATGCTTTTAATCTAAATTCAAGCATCCATTCTGGTTCACCTTTTTTTTGGCTAATAAAACGCACAATATCTTGGTTAAGGCCTTTTGGTGCCTTATCGGATTCGATGTTAGTCACAAATCCGTGTTTATATTCGCGTTTTGCTATATCTTCAGCCTGCATGGGCAATTTTCTCTTCAAATGTTATAAAATCAGCTAATGTAAATGAGGATAATGTGCTAAGTAGCGCTTTATTTACTTTATTCCAACCTTGTTTGGAAGAGCAAAGGCTCTCTAGATCACAATTTCCTTGGTTTTCTTCGCAGCACATGGTGACCGAAGGAGACCCATCAATGGCGGCAATTACATCGATAATCGATACAGCATCAAGCTTCTTTTCAAGGCAGTATCCACCTTTGGCGCCTCGGGTGCTGGAAATTATTTTTGATTTATTAAGCAATTTCAATATCTTGCTGGATGTTGTTTCGGTGATGCTGGTGGCGTCACTAACCTGCTTTGCGCTAACCAACACACCTGGTTTGCTAGCCAAATGACATAGCACAAGAACAGCATAATCGGTAAGACGGCTAACTCTAAGCATAATCGGTTTATATATTATATAGTACTTGCTGGGTACTATATAATGGTGGTGTTGGGTTATGTCAAGCGTGATGGTAAGGCTGTGAGCAACTTAAGACGGTTACTTATGCCCATTTCTTTTGTTGCCTTTGCTCATATGTGCTCGCGATGCGAGGGGAGCAAACACCACCAGGGCTTTCACGATTAGTACATAGCATTATATTGACAATAGTTATGTTTGCCGATATCAAGTTGATTGTTTTTTGCTTCCCAGCCCAGCTTTAAAGGTTAGGTAGAGTATAACAAACGTTCTTGTATGCCAATAACTGTATCTCTTCATGACTTACCCTCATATTACTGCGTTAATTGATGATTTCTCACTTTTTGATGATTGGGAAGATAAATACGCCTATATTATTGATTTAGGTAAGCAGCTGGCACCAATGAATGAGGATTTGAAGGTTCAAGAAAACAAAGTGCATGGCTGTACTAGCCAGGTTTGGATGGTACTTGGTCTTAAAGACGATCATATGACAATTACCGCAGATAGTGATGCACATATCGTGCGTGGCCTCATAGCTTTATTGGTCAGGATATTTGAACAACTACCAATACAGCACGCTGCAAATCTAGATATGCAAGATTTGTTTCATCATTTGGGGCTTCATCAACACCTTAGTCCAAATCGCAGCAATGGTTTTTTTGCAATGGTGAAAAAAATTCAAGAATTTGCGCAAAAAAGCAAATAGAGCTTGACCGTGCGAGTGTTGGTGTGTATATTTGCGCGCGAATTATTAATTTATTAATAAATGGCGATGCGGTATGTCTAAGCAACATGATTCTTATTTTATAGACTTGTTTGAGCGTTATACAGAAAAGGCCCTCAAAAACAATATCAAAGATGTTGGTGATGTTATTTCTATTTTGATAAGAAATAGTACTACATTATTTGATCATAATATTGAGGGTATTGAGAATAGAGAACTTCGGCAGTTGGTGTTATGCACAAATCAGGCTGCTGCAGGAAATATATTACCGCAGGTCTATATCTGTTTTGTTGCATCATGGTTTAATGCACACAAAGATAAAAACATTTTAATCAATCCAGGCACATTATTTGTTGTACAAGATGGTTTTAATGTTGCCCAGCTTGTCAGGAACTTGGGCATATTGGAGGATTCGATTGTTAAAGAAAAAGCAATGACTTCTTATGCGCGTCAATTGCCTGATGCAAGTTTTGAGCGTGATCCATCATATGATTCCTATGGAATAAAAGTAGATACATCAGAAGAAGTAAAAGTCTTGGTTAGATCGTTGTCTGAAGAAATTGACCTTTCAGTCATAGTTAGACCTAATGA
>CALCTU010000052.1 GCA_937907045.1 uncultured Alphaproteobacteria bacterium | reverse complement strand
CAGAAATCTTAATGTTTACATTAGATGCACTGCCTAAAATCAATGTGTCTATTCCTTCAATATGATGCTCATCTACCGTTAAACCACCTTTAACATCTATATTGGTGTTAAAAGTTAAATCTTCCGTTACAACAATATTGCCTATACTGCTTATGATTGTGTCATAAGCGTGTATATTTGCACTCAGATCCACATTACCATTAACAATAAATTCTCCAAGTTTAAGCTCTGACGAACCAATATCTACACCTAAAGAACCATCACCTAAAAATTCAACCCGTCCAGATCCATTTGTTTGAGCACTTATTCCGGCCTTTTTATAAAATTGATACCCAGAGATGTCTCGTTTGTTAGTTCCAACAGATACACCATCGGCCATATAAACACTTGCACCCTGTGCAACATTCATTTCATGAAAATGAACATCACCTTCAAATAACATCTTACTAAAATCAGTCGTATATATTCTAAGTGCATCAACAGACTGAGAGAATGTTACCTCTGATTCTCCTCCATACAAATGACTTTTTATATCTTGCACGCCATCAATTTTACCATTAAACGTGACATTTCCAGCTGTCATTTGTAAGGTACCATAATAGCCTTGCGAAAACATCGCCTCGATATCAGCACCAATCTCCACACCCAAACTTGAATAACCTATATGAAGTGTCGTATCGTCAATTAGGTAACGCTCTGTTGATATTTTATCTAGATCACGCAAATAAAACTCTCTACCAGACAGAACTATGTCTCTTGCAAAAGAATACTGCGTTACATGCAATGTCGGTCCAATAGTAGTAGTTACCCCTTCATGAGCTAAAACTAATTTTTCTACAGAAAAACTTCCTACAATATACAATGAAGATGAATTATAAATTGAATCCACACCTGTAATATCACCCACTACTACAGTATTACTATCAAAAAAGCTGACATTTTTAATCCAAGGACCTGCTACATACGTTTTTCCATTTACAAAAACAGGACCATTGAGTAACAAATCATAATAATCAGGAAAGTAACTCGGAGAGCTTAACAATATCTTTGAATCTTTCATGGAAACCAGAGTAGGATCTGCCGAAACTCTAATATCATTTTGCGCCTGCAAGGCATCATTACTTAAAATATTCACCATAACTTTCCTCCTTAATTAACATTCTTAATCACATAAACCATCTATTAAGAAAAAAAGCAATTACTCCTTGCGTTAAATGTAATACAAATTTATAAAATCTTTAATTTAAAACTAAATCTCATTGGTGTTTTGTTATGCCCGAATCTTCTCCGTCAAATAAACTTAATAACGCAGAACTAGCAGAAGAAGCAACTAATATTGAAACTGCAGAAGACTGGGAAACGCGCATAGCACACCAACGGGCTGCACGCAAAAATTTGGCACAAGGGCGGTGGTGTGATAGTAATTGCTCCGACGGTTGCGACATTGGTTGCGGCGGTTAAAATAGTCGGCAAACCTTCCCTTCTCAAATAAAGGTTAACAAGACGCTCCGCCCCCCTCTTCTCTTGACTTAAAAGCAACAATAGAGTATTAAGTTTGTGGTTTAACGCATTAATATAGCTTGTATTTTATTGCCTCAAAAGCAACCCTAAACAATTATAATTTGAAGCTTAAAAAGGCACTTACTTTGCAAACGATTGATACCATTGCTTCTGTAATGACTGGCTGCTTCAGCTTTTTTTAAAGAAAAACCGTCAAGATAAGAATAATTTAGAGAATTAAAGATTATGTTTGGATTTATTGGCAACCTCATTAGCAGAGTAGCTCCTTATTTACCTCAAACTACATATGGCCTGTCACCCAGTTTTGTGTCCGGGTTAGCCAGTGGTTTTTCTATAGCTGCTTTAGTTGCATTGGGGGCTTATAATGTCTATAACGCATTTTATGGTATTAATGCAGATCCTCAAAAAGATACTGATGCCAAGACTCCGTCAGGTGGGAGCCCTTTTAGAGAAGAAGCGGCCGATCATACCCCTGCTACAACTACTGATACGCCAACAACAAGTAGTGCCGCTGAACAACCTAGCAATAATTCAAATGAGAATGAACTTGCTCTTAACAACTTGCGTACTGCCCATAATCAACTAGTAGCTAACCATCAAGCTACACAACAATTAGTATCGACTTTACAAAGACAAATTCACGACCTTAATGAAGCTCATCTTAATGAAGTACTTAGATATCGCAATTCACATAGGGAAATTTCTTACAAACATCAATCCCTTGCTGAACAAGTTACACAATTAGAAAATGAAAATGATGCTCTTAAGAGTCGAAATAGTGGAAGTCGTGAAGCACTTGCCAACTTGAACAAAGAACTTGAAGAGCAAAAAGCCACTTTGGCTGAACAAGAGAACGAAATCTTAAAACTTAACAGCCAAATAAACTCATTGTCAGGGCAAAGAAATTCCCTTACAGAATCAAACCGGCAATTACATCAAGATAATCAAGGTCTCGAAACAGATTTAAGCAACCAAGCCGACACCATACGATCTTTACAGCTAGAAGTTGGCCGACTCACAGATCGTATTGCCACTCTGTTAGCTAACGCAGCAGAAACAGAGAATGACTTGAAAGCCATCCAAAATTTAGTAGAAGAGCAAGGCATAGATATGTCAACATTTTTAGCTCAGGCACACTCATCACCAATGCAAGCTAAAGGAAATACCCATCACTAGGCACCATTAGTCCCTATCATTGCTCATTTAACAATATATTATTGTTAATCATTTTTTAACTTATTGTACATACACTGGTAGTTCGGTGGGTTAGTCATGCTTAATAATCCATCATGTATTTTCATGCGGTTAGGATTTGTCCCAACCGAAGATTAAGACATAACCAACAACTACTCCTAAAGGGGACAACGTATGTTTTCGTTATTAGATGCCAAAAATTTAAGTCGCATTTTAGATGCCTTAGATAAATCCCAGGCCGTCATTGAATTTAATATGGACGGCACCATCATTAAAGCAAATAAAAACTTCCTTGATGCCATGGGATATGAGCTCAAAGAGATTAAAGGCCAGCATCATCGTATGTTTGTTGACCCTGTTTACGCAAAAAGCGAAGATTACGAAACATTCTGGAAAGATTTAAATGATGGCAAAATACTTGTTAATGAATATAAGCGCTTTGGCAAAGGTGGCAAAGAGGTATGGATTCAGGCATCGTATAATCCCATCCTAAACAGCCGCGGTAAGCCTTATAAGGTTGTTAAATATGCAAGCTATGCAGGTCAAATAGACGCAATCAATAAATCTCAAGCTGTCATTGAATTTAATATGGATGGCACCATTATCACAGCTAACAAGAATTTTCTAAATGCCGTTGGATACACTTTAGAAGAAATACAAGGCAAACATCACAGTATGTTTGCAGAACCTGAGTATGCAAGAAGCTCGGAATATAAGCAATTTTGGGAAAATCTAAATAAAGGTGAGTATTCAGCAGGTGAATATAAGCGCTTTGGTAAAGGTGGCAAAGAAGTATGGATACAAGCTTCTTATAATCCTATTATGAACCTCCAAGGAGAACCTTTTAAAGTTGTCAAATATGCCTCGGATATCACACAACAAAAACTCCAGAGTGCCGATTCTTTAGGCCAAATTGAAGCTATTGGAAAATCCCAGGCTGTCATTGAATTTAATATGGATGGCACCATCATTAAAGCCAATGAGAATTTTCTAAATGCCATGGGATACACCTTAGAAGAAATACAAGGCCAACATCACAGCATGTTTGCCGAACCCGAATTTGCCAAAAGTGCAGAATATAAAGCTTTTTGGGAAAGACTAAACAGAGGCGAATATGAAGCTGGCGAATATAAACGTCTTGCTAACGGCGGAAGGGAAATTTGGATTCAAGCATCTTACAACCCTATTTTGGATATGAGTGGAAAACCTTTTAAGGTAGTAAAATATGCAACTGATATTACCAAACAGAAAATCCAAACCGCAGACTCTTTAGGCCAAATTGAAGCTATTGGAAAATCCCAGGCCGTCATTGAATTTAATATGGATGGCACCATTATTAAAGCCAACGAAAATTTTCTAAATGCTATGGGATACAGCTTAGAAGAGATCCAAGGAAGGCATCACAGCATGTTTGCCGAACCCGAATTTGCTAAAAGCGCAGAATATAAAGCTTTTTGGGAAAAACTAAATAGAGGTGAGTATGAAGCCGGTGAATATAAACGACTCGGCAAGGGTGGAAAAGAAATTTGGATTCAAGCATCTTACAATCCAATTTTAGACTTAAACGGCAACCCTATAAAAGTAGTCAAATACGCAACCGATATTACTGATATGGTAACAACACGCTCAGAAAACGAAAAAGGCATCGCCGAAGCCGTAGACGTACTTAAAGAAGTTGCTATGGGAAATTTAACAAAGAAAATGATAAAAGAATATGCCGGTTCTTTTGCTGAAATCAAAACAGCATTAAATAACACTATTGACCAACTAAAAAATACTGTCACTAGTATACGAGAAACAGCATCTTCAGTGAATAATGCCTCCAGCGAAATATCTTCCGGCAGCAGAGACTTATCTCAGCGTACTGAACAACAAGCCTCAACACTAGAAGAGACCGCTGCATCAATGGAAGAGATGACCGGAGCAGTAAGACAAAATACAGATAATGCCTCAGATGCGAACAACCTTTCTTCAAAAGCAAAAGATGTTGCAACCAGAGGAAAAACAATTGTTCAAAATGTAGTATCTGCAATGAACGGTATTGAACAATCCTCCAATAAAATTGCCGACATTATTGGGGTTATTGACGAAATAGCATTTCAAACAAATTTGCTAGCCCTCAATGCCGCAGTAGAAGCGGCACGTGCAGGAGATGCAGGTAAAGGGTTTGCTGTTGTAGCCTCCGAAGTTAGAGCACTTGCTGGACGTTCCGGAACGGCATCCAAAGACATCAAGAATTTAATTATGAATAGCGTAGAGCAAGTTTCTAGCGGTTCTTCACTTGTGGGTGAAGCAGGCGAAACACTATCCGAAATTGAAAAATCAGTCGATGAAGTTGCTGGACTAGTATCAGAAATTAGTACTGCAAGCCAAGAGCAATCTTCTGGTATCGATGAAATCAACACCGCCATATCGCAAATGGATGAGATGACACAACAAAATGCTGCATTAGTCGAAGAGAATACCGCAGCCGCTCAGTCATTAACTGACATGGCCGCACAACTTGAAGATATGATGCAACAATTTAAAGTAAATGAAGATAACAACGAAGATATTTCTTCTTTGAGTGCATAAATCAGCATTCACATATGTTGTAGGCCTAACATTTTGAACACAAACACAACTGCTGCCCTAGCGGCTGTTTTACTTCCTTTAGAAATGACCCTGGAATAACTTTTGCTGCACTTTGGTCCCTGCGGCGTATTGCACCCCTTCTACCAACAAAGTTTTTTTCTGATGAGAAAAACCCACCCGGATCACGAGCAATCTCAGCAGTATCATGGCGAAACCCTCTTACAGTACCTACACGTTTATGATACTCTTGCTCAAACTCATCTTCTTTAGGTGGTTGGACATGCGCTTGCGCAGCACAGGCTAAGGGAGCTTCTTCTGGTTGGCCAGCCTGAGTAAATTTTCCTGATAAGCGGTATTTTTCAAACCTTCCCGACTTTGTACGTATTAATGACCTTCTAAACTCTTGCGACATGCGATGCTCTTGCACAAACGACTCAGCACGCGTATTATGTTCAGAGCCCGCAGCTTTAATGGAATCACTACGCTCCATTACTTGCTGTAATACATCAGGAATACCACGACTTTCTTGAATTTTCTTTAGCTCTTGTATTACTTGGTCGCCAGAAAGAGCAATTGGCTGAAAATTGTCTAATTGAGCCCCTGAAACTGTAAAAGCTCGTTCTCTGCTAGAAAGCTTGAAATATTCATCCGCCACCTCAGTACTATTATTAGCCACCATGGCATGAAACGGACAATATGTAACACCCTCTACATTAACACCCAGCGTTTCATTAGCTTGTCCTTCAACAACAAGAGGCCCAATAGCACTAGCAATATTATTCTCGCATGCATAATATAATGCAGTTTTACCATGATAATCTTGAGTATTAATAGTACTTATTGCGCCATGCTCGAATAAAATTTTGATAACTTGAGCACGATTATTAGCAATATCATTATCTTCTTCTACCTCAGGATAAGCATGACACGCCAACATCAAGGGAGTCTGGCCTAGATTATTGGCAAGACTAACATTTGCTTTACCCTTTTTTACCAATGCCTCGACCATAGCAGCATCACCCATAAGGCATGCATAATGAAGTAAGCTATTGCCATCTTTATTCACCTGATCAACATGATCCATTAAAGCAAATGCCAATGCTTGATCAAGTTCGTTATTGTAGGAATACGCCAACATTGAGACAGGGATACCATTTCTGTTTACCGTTTTATAGTCCGCTCCCAAAGATAATAAACAACTTACCATTTTACTTGGATTCGGCCTTTCTACCGCTAAATGGATAGGATAATCCCCTTCTGCACTTGAAAGATTTACATCCGCACCATAGCTTGCCAATAGCTGAACCATTTGAACTAAATTATTTTTAACCGCCTTATGCAAAGGCGTGTTTCCACATGCATCAACTATATCAACATTTCCAAGAGCGGCCACAGCAGTTATTTGCTCAAGAAGATTCTTTTCTGCCATCTGACCCAGAATTGTTTCTCCGTATCTATTTTGTTTAGCAAGTATTGATAGAAATATTTCTTTATACTCTTGATGATCAAGATACACGCCAAACAACTCTTCAAACATCTCTGGATGGTTAGCAACAATATAGTCCATTAACACAAAGAGCTTATCTTCGTCAGGTTTATCGAGCAAATGCTGTATAAGCGTTTTTTCTGCACCACCTTTTTTAGAAACAACTTGATGTTTTAGTTTCTCAGAATGCTCTTCTAACAACGCCAATATATCTGAATTTAGTGCACCTGAATAATTATTGGCAAGCTTAACATAAAGATCACTCGTAGTAGTTAGATCTAATTTTTGGTCCCTTACAAGGTGAATAATTTGGGATGCAGTTGCATAAGTAAGCACCGCATTCGTGAACATTTTATTAGTAAGTGTTCTTCGCCATAAAGCAGCTTGTTTGGGATCTTGCTGATATAATTTAGTATATTGCTCAACAACTAACTGCTTAAATGAAATATTAGCCCCATTGGCAAATGCTTTGCATAATAGTGATTGAACATAATACGACAATTTCATTACTGAAGAAGGACCACTAACTTTAGCAGCAGCCTCTTTACTAAATCTTTTACGTTCTTGCATCTCAATGGTTAGTAAGGCCTTAATAATCCCACAGCAACGCGTTACCGTCTCATTTGAAACATTCATCACACCATCATGATAATCTAATGAAGGAAAACCTTCGGGGTAAGAACAACCAATGCCCTCTATAGCCTTCACCTCAACTGGCCCGTCTGCATTTAAAACATCACCTATATGTGCTATAAACTCACTCACTTGAGCTGGAAAGTTATCTTGCGTTCCCCAATCTTGCATTTTACGATAAATTTGCACCATAGAATACTCTTTAGGCAAACAAGACTCAAAATGTGTTTTCCATTCCGCACCATGACCTAAAAAGGCTTCACTAATGATATTTTGAAACAATAAAAGGCACTTTGCATGCACTAAAGCTGCATGTTTACCACCAGTTCGGTCAATACCTTCTGGTAAGAATACATAAGAATAAAATTCCTCCAGCATAGCAGGACTACTATCCCTAAACTGGGCAACTAACTTATCTTTATACATCTGTATGGTTCTTGCAAACACATCTTCATGGCCCAAAGCAAACGAATTTCTAAGAACAGTATAAATAGCCCAACGATTTTGACGGATTCTTTTGTCGGCAAAGTCACCATGAAACACATCAACTGTCTCATCATTAAAAAATCCAAACAGCGCTTCATGGTCATCCACATCATGATGAAGTGATGCATTTGATAATAGCTGCATAACCAAATAATTCTCAATTTCAGCATCAGTCAAACTTATATTTCCAACATCACGACACCCTAACCTTTTTGCAGCAGCCATCATGGCTAAGGTATATTGCATATCTAAATGTTTTTTTAATCGTGCAATATTATCATGACGATAATTCTGTGCCTCATACATAATATGAAACACCTGCCGATGGTAGTGATACGCTAATTCATTTGCATAGATTCCAAATGATTCACCATGCTTAACAAGCAATGCCAAATGTTCGTTGAGATGATTGTAAGCCTCTGGATTGCCCTTACACCGAGTTACCCTTTCTATATGCCGTGGAAGTACATATTCAAACCCCAATGAAGCCACAGAGTTATCTATCGGTGAAACGCCATACACTATTAAATCATCCGGATTATCTTGCTTCTTTAAATCTTGAATTAATTTCCCCCCAAAGCAAGAATGCAATGCCACGGTTTTACAACCTGATCGATACAACCACCTCACCAATGTTGATGAAGATAATTGTTTATCAGCACCTATGCCAATAATGTGACTTGAATTTGTTTTTGACACCCCACCATGAGCAGATACTACCGCCATTGCATAAGGACTAAACTTACAATTTGCTATGGTTTGGCGGAGCACTTCTTCGCTTACAGAAGAACCAGCACCAATAATACAAACGTTAAGCAAGCTTGCTTTAGCTTGCTCATAAACAATACTATAATCATCTTTGCAATTTGACCCAATAATACAAACCATATCAATTTGATCTGACTCAGGGTGATTTTTTATGTATTTTATGTCTGGCATATTATAGTCTGACAGTTACTTGTATTGCTTATAAGTTTTTTTTGCGCATTATACAACATTACAGCGCGCTTGTACATGTTTATTAAAATATTAATATTTTATGCCTATGTCTGATCAATTTACTTTTGCACCAGTTACCAGCCAACACAAAGACACGGTAAAGTCTTGGCTGGCAGCACCACATGTAGCTGAATATTTTCATAGTCAGGGACTAGCCAATACACTTGAAAATCTTGAATTATATTGCCAAGGCATCCGTCATAATGGCCTTTATAGCTTTGACCAATGGATAGCATATTATAAAAAACAACCCATTGGGTTTTTTATCTCATCCGTGCTTGATGGTCCCCAAGATGACAACGATGATTATGAGAAATATTACCAGCACGACCAAACAACCTATTGTATTGACATGTTAATTGGTGACACCAACTACCTTGGCAAAGGCTTAGCATCCAGCATGTTAAATGCTTTTATTGCCGACAAACTACATGATGCAGATGTTCTTCTTATGGATCCAGAAGTTAGAAATGGCCGAGCCATAGCCGTGTATGAAAAGTCAGGATTTAGACAGCTAAGTCAATTTACGCCAAGCTTTAACCCGGTACCGCATATTATGATGCGCTTAATCAAACGTGATACCTAGTATTATTTATATCCGCTTACATTCACAGCCAGGCGCTTATTTAGCCATGCTTTGATTTTTACCAACATTATTTACTGTTTTAACTTCACCAATTCCAGAAGCCGGAGGCGAGAGACTTGAGGCCTTACTATCACTCTCAGGCTCTGAATCTTTAGTAAGATCGTATATTCTTTTTGCCGTCATTCCAGCATAGACTGCACCCCCTGCTGCAGTGCCAGCTGCACGCCCTAAACTAGGATTTCCAGTAGCAGCTGCTACACCAGCTTCAACCACTAAACTCGCAGCAGTTGAAGCAGCTTTTTTTTCCATATATCTATTAGCAAAATTATTCACTTTATCAAACAGATCACCACCACGTTTTTCTGGACCACCGGATGCTTGATTATGTTCAGGGCCAATATTAGCTTGTCTGTAAGGACTAGTAGAGGGAGGCTTTTTAAGGAATCTTTTTTCAACAGGCCTGTCTAAAGTATCATTACTACACAACACTCCTGAAGGCGTAACAACATTAAAACACTTTTTTCGTCTTTCTTGATATAAAAACTCTTCATAAGCCTTTTCTTCCTGTATGCGGACCTCTTCCATGCCCCTTGCCATACGATCTGATTCTTCACGCTCTCTAGCAAAGTGCGCAGCATCCTCTGCTGCACATTGCTCTGGACTTTTTGAAGTAAAATCTGGCTCATCCGGATGTCGTGACGAACAACGATCATGCAATTCTTTTGCGCGACTATATGCAGTTTTAGTGCGCAAGCCATGTTGGCAGTATGATTGCGCTGTGCCCAGATTAGTTGGCAACCGTGGAGGCAAGCCGGCAGATTTCCTTAGTCTATCACCGCGCTCATGAAGCGAGTCCCAACCTGCTAACATCGCTGCTTCTTGATCTTTATCCATTAAATCCTCTCTTAAACACAAAATTTTAATAAGAAAAACTTACAATTACCTTATATTCAACCACAAAACCGATATTATTAACATTTTAATTTATATTGCGCAAGTACGTACAAAAAAGGCCAGCCATATTGGCCAGCCTTTTAAGCTAAAACGTTTCGTTATTTAAGCTACTTTATGCAAAACTAAAATCATTTGCATCTAGCAACCCATCTGAGTGTACAATAAGCGTATCATGAGAATCAAAGTTAAACTTTGTATAGCCATCATCAATAATCACCCTAGCATTGTCAAAAATATCAACAAAACTATCAATTCCTAACAGGGCTAATTCAATGACATCTTCACCTTTGGTAAAATCCATAATTTCAGCAAAATTGTCGGTATTGTCAAAATTAAAAGTATCATAACCTTCGCCACCAATCAGCGTATCACGGCCTTTACCACCATCAAGATAATCATTGCCATTGCCACCAACTAGCACATCTTTGCCTTTGCCGCCAAAGAGCCTGTCATTATCATTACCACCAGCAAGGAAGTCTTTACCATTGCCACCGTCAAGCAGGTCATTACCATTACCACCAACTAGAATGTCATTACCATTTTGTCCATACAAGTCATCATAGCCATTTTGCCCTAGTACCAGGTCATGACCACGGCCTGCATGCACAATGTCGTCTCTATCATCACCAAGAATAACATCACTATGTTTTGAACCAGAGATTTCATTCACTTGGTTAATATGGAATTTTAAGAGCTCAAAACCATCTTGTGTAAAATCACCTGCAGCAGGATCAATCACATCACCAGAAGCAACCGTTCCCCCTAAAATAATTTGTTCACCACCTGGGTGACCTTCTGAACCGTTAAACCCTTGGTGCTGGCTTACAACGCCATTTTCATCGATACCGGTATTAGGAGCAGTCTGATTAATAAAAGCCGCATCTTGCTCTGTATTGACTTCAGTGCCAGCATCATATACATCATCCCCAGCGATAACAAAGCTAGTGGCGCCATTGAAATTTCCGTTTTCGTCAAAAAGCTCTATTTCTTTGGCGTCATCATTGCCAATAAAGGCATCGTTAGATGGTATAATCATCGCAGAATAACTCAAGTAACGCTGCGCAGCAGTGTCATCAATTTCTAATGTAGCTTGAGCCTGTTCTGTGGGGTCAATTGGACCTGCAACTCCCTGAGCACCCACAACAACCGTTGCTTCTCCATTTGGCTGCTGAGCAGCAAAAGCTTCTGATAATGGCGCAATATTTCCATCTTCTGCAATTGCCTCTAGCCCTGCAGAGGCTTCTTGGCCTGCATCAAAAATATCAAAATCACCATCATGAGCTGCTACCCATACTGGAGTAGTAAATAACCCACCAGACTGGTTAAGGTTTTCAACACTAATTCGAATTTTCGTCATAAATTGACTCCTTTTTATATGTTATGGTTAATGCCATCTGATCTAGAAATCGATCACATGACATTGAACATTTCGCAACTGAGAAGCCAAAAGGTTACATAAACTATTTTTATTTTTTACAAGCCATTTCCCATACTTTTTTATATTGCTGCTCAAGGTTATTTACAAACCCACAAATGTCAAATAATGGCTTGGAAGATTGGTTGTTCACAAGACGCGTTTTTAGTTGCTGCAAAAGCTTTTCATCCTCTCCTAGCCTTACTGCCAATAACTCATAATGCTCCAAGGAATCGACAATGCAATCTTCAAGGCCAATATTGGTTAGCAAGCTGGCTCCAACACGCGAAGCAAAATGACGTCCTTTCATACTAATCACCGGAACACCCACAGTTAAACAATCGGTTGCAGTGGTATGCCCACCATAAATCCGTGTATCCAACATAATATCAGCCAATTTGATACGTGCTAGGTGCTGATCTTTTGGAAGTTTTTTTCCAAAGATCAACCTATCCGGTTCAACGCCTTGTTCTTTGGCAGTAGCTTTGAGGTTGCTAACTGCCAAGTCACTACTATGCCATAGCCATAACACACTGCCTTGAACTTGCTTTAAAATACGCATCCAACATAAAAACATCTTACGATCAAGTTTATGACTCCAATTAAACGAACAAAACACCACCCCTTCTTCTGGCAAACCACATTCATGACGCGCAAGGCCCTCCGATGCAATTGGCGGCTTAGGGTCGTTAACCTGATAACAATTGGGCATATAAAGTAACTGCTCATCCATATACTGAGCTTGGTCTTGGGGAACGCATATTTCATCGGTTAATAAATAATCAAATATTCCACCACCAATGGTACCAGGAAATCCAAGATACGTTATCTGTATTGGCGCAGGCTTGAGTGCGGCAATCTCAAGGCGATTCAATGCCATATAGCCCATCATATCGACCAAAATATCCACGCCATCATCATATATTCTTTGTGCTGCTTGGGTATAATGCATCGATTCAATATCAATAAACTCATCGGCATCTTGTTCAATTTTCTTTCGCCAATAGCTCCCATCATTTGGCCCATACGCATACACATGCACTTTGACATGATGACGATTATGCTGTGAAAATAACGATGCTGCCAAGTGCCCTGTTGGTCGATCCCTGAAATTACGGGATATATAACCAATGGTTAGCACCTGCTTTGGTTTTATTTTATCTGCATCATGCACAAAAGGTTGACGCTGCCCTTTTATCATATTCACCACATCATTTGCCCAATTATTTGCCACCTTTAAATTTGTAGCCTGGTCATCACAACGTGTAATATGAACAAATGGCGTCTCTGGGCAACGTTTGCCATGCTTTAATGCTTTTTTAACAGCTTTCTCAACTTTTGGAGTTAAGGCTTCATATTCATCCCAGGCACATACATGTTGCAACGCATGGTGCAAACAACATAGCGCATCCGTATGGTTGGGGTTAAAATTTAGTGCCAACTGATAATGCTCAATAGCTGGAGCAAAAAGGGACTGATCCCGATATGCATTTGCCATATTATAATGAGCTGCAACAAATGATGGTTGCAATTTCACTGCTTCTTTATAAAAAGTGATTGCTTGTTCAAGCTGCCCGCATACATCAAATAAGCTCCCCACCCTATTATACACTCCAGCATCGGCCATGCCTTGTTTTATTAACAAAAAATATAATGCCTTTGCGTCCTCAAAACGCTGTTGTTGGTGTGCTTGGGTTGCAGCTGCATAAATTTGTTCTTTGGATAAATGTTGAACTGTCATATTCCCTCTTATATACCCATTTCTTTTTTAAAAAACGGTTTGGCTTCATTCATACGCAGTATATTTTTATACTTGGCGATCTTAACATACTCAGTTAGAACATTGCCATCCATATATTCCATTTGAGAAAATAGACACATGCCAATTCCATCAGATCTCCCCCCCGCCATTGGAACAGCTCTCATT
>CALCTU010000051.1 GCA_937907045.1 uncultured Alphaproteobacteria bacterium | reverse complement strand
ACAGGAAATGAAACCCATGACAAAGATGGAGCATATCCCCTTATTCAAGAAAACAAAGAATGATCAAGGTTATTTGCTATTATTTAGAAAAAGAAATGAGCATAAAAAAGAACAACTTAATAAAATTATTCTATTCTCATAAGCAATAATTTGAACTATAATCACTAGCCCTAGAAGTATAAAGATGTTAATGACAGGTAAAATGCGTATGTCTGACCAACCTAATGGTAGTTCTATGCCTGCAATTGAGGATGAACGCCATGACCTTAAAATTCTCCAAAATCTCAGAAAAATTATACGGTCAGTTGATATACATTCTCGTAAGCTCAGCATGCAGCACGATATTACAGCCCCCCAACTGATCACATTACTTGCAATCGCCGAACACGGGCCTTTGACCATTGCTTCTATTTCAAAAGAAGTTCACTTAAGCGCAAGTACATTGGTAGGCATTATTGACCGTCTAGAGGCCAAAAAATATGTTGAGAGGAAAAGAAGCGAAGAAGATCGCAGGCAAGTTCTTATTTATGTAACCAAACTAGGAAATAAGTTTGTTACACAGGCCCCCTCTCCATTGCAAGAAACACTTGCAGCAGCTCTAAGCGAGTTAACACCACTTGAACAATCAACGATTTCTTTATCCTTACAAAGAATTGTAGAACTAATGGAAGCAAAAGAGCTTGATGCTGCACCTATTCTAGAAACTGGTGCTATTGGAATTCATAAGAACCATAAGTAACGCTCAAGAACCAAGCTGCCAAGTCAAAACCAAGGGTTATCCATTGCGTGTTAACCCTAAGATAGTCAGTATCTTAAGAGCAGACTCCATAGTAATACTAGTTTTCCCCTGTTCAAAACTATTGAGTGTCGGTTTACTGACACCAGCAAGTATTGCCAGCCTCTCCTGACTTAATTTCTGATCTTTACGGCGCCTTATTGCTTCTTTAACAAGTGCCTGCCAATCGAGGCAAATATGTTGTTCCATCGTTTACCTATCATTGTAATGAGATAATCCTTTATTGTCTGTGTACCTAATTCAGCTTCGATAATAACATTCTTTGCTGTCTCTACATGTTTTGAAATAGCATCTACCGCCATTTTGATGGCAGGTGAACTTAAACCAAACTCCTCACCTAGTCGTATAATATTTGCCGGCCCTAATTTACCAATATTTAGATTGTGGGTATTGTAAATAGCTAATGCTAGGGTTTTATAATCATACATCGTTGCTGCCACCTGATCGTAAGACGGCGTTAAACGCAAACCAGATGGTGTATGTAGCATCGCAAAATTTTTCAAGTGCATATCTGTATTCCCCAGCAAAATTCCCGCAAGAATTCGCTGATATATACGATAATTTTCTGTAGGCAGGCAATTTTGTGTCGTATTAATAAAAGTTGCAAGATCCTTATATGCACCGTCATACTTGGCGGCAGATTTGTAACCTAATAACTGGTTAAATTCTTCGAAATGAATACGGCTACCTGAATTGTCACGATCAAAGCGCTTAATAATCAAAACTTGTTCATCAAAACCTTGTATTTCGCCAACACACAAATCAACCACCCTATCATCTGGAAGTAATGTTTTAAGGGCTAGCGTAGTCAAGTACTCATTCACAACCAAATCATCATGACGGTTTGAAGGAAATTTTATAATGTGAGTGCTGATTTCTCCAACCTTAACAGGATGTAGTACGCCTTTTGTTTCTTTTGCAAGCAACTTGGGCTGAATCCCTGAAAGCGAGGCGCGTCCTGCCAAAACAGCCATTTCTTTGATATCTTCTTCTTCTAACAAAGCACCATCGATCGATGCTGGCTCTGGATCTATAACAGAAATAGCTCCTGCTAAATCTTGACCAAAAGAAAGTAGTAGCTCAAAACAACTTACTTGACGCTTTCCAAGTAAACGCATCTGGGCATCCCTTAACCAACCCTCAGCAACAAGATTATCAAAAAAAGGATGTAGCCCTGCATTGCTAATATGTGGCTCAAACTGCAAAGGTAACGTATGAGCAATAGCAGCAGATCCATTATGCTCAAGGTAAGCCGAATCATACGTAAAAACAACCCTTCCACCAGGATCTTCACGCAAGACCCCAGCAAAATGCTCATTAAAATATACGTTGCCCCATAAAAGTTCAGCCATACATCGCCGGTTAAATATATTTCACTAAATACGCTATATATTATATTATAGTTAAATATATTTAACTATCAAGAATTAAAAAAGGAGTTTGGTAAACTATAGTTTACCAAACTCCTACATAAATCTCTCAATCATATCGTATAGTTTCAATATGATATGATATTTGGCACTAATAAAGCCTTAGCTACCATGCTTCTTGAGTTCTTCTCTTGGCCAATTTGAGAATGACGCTCCAGATTCATCAATATCACATACTGTAGCACATATTCTTGCAGCAACAAGATATGGGTCTGCATTAGCGCCAGGACGCCTATCTTCAAAATATCCATAACCTTTTTGTTCCACGGGCTTAGGAATTCGAATAGAACTTCCTCTGTCCGCAGCACCTGCGCTAAATTCGGCAATGCTTGATGTTTCATGATCTCCGGTTAATCGCTCCTCTAAACCTTCGCCATAAAGCGGAATGTGATCATCATGCTGGCTACCCAAACGTTTTACGGCCTCTTGGATAGCCGCACGTCCACCATCTTTATCTCTTGTTTGAGTAGTCGAGAAATTAGTATGCATGCCGGCACCGTTCCAATCTCCCTTCATGGGCTTGTTATCAAATGAAACATGTACGCCGTATTTCTCGCTAATTCTGTGTAGTAACCACCGCGCAAGCCACATATGATCAGAAATATTCAGCACGCCTGGATCTTCATTGTCAAAGCCCCTGTATCCTATTTGGAACTCCCACTGTCCAGGCATTACTTCAGCATTAATACCATAAAAGACAATGCCCGCCTCCAAACATAAATCCGCATGTTCTTCTGCTATTTCACGGCCAAATATCTGCTCACATCCTACACCACAATAATACGGGCCTTGTGGAGCAGGAAAACCATGTTCTGGCCAACCCAATGGCGTGTTTTTGGTAAACAAAGTATATTCTTGTTCAAAACCAACCCACGGCTCTTGTTCAGATGCACCCGCATCAAGAACTTGCCTCAACTGGGCCCTAGAATTTGATTTATGCGCAGAACCATCGGCATCAAACACCTCGCACATCACCAAGAAATTACCACTTCCTCTAATAGGATCTTTTACAAATGAAACAGGTTTTAGAATACAATCTGAATCATCACCTGTTGCTTGTCCGGTAGAAGACCCATCAAAGCTCCATTCTGGGAAATCCTCTAATGATGGATTTTCTGAAGCTTTAATCGCCCTAGACTTTGAACGTAGTTGACGCACCGGAAGCGCTCCATCTAACCAAATATATT
>CALCTU010000050.1 GCA_937907045.1 uncultured Alphaproteobacteria bacterium | reverse complement strand
ATTTCTTTAATATGCTTTGTAGCATTAAGAGCATCTTCTTGCGTTAACGATCGAGGTAGCACCTGTTTTTGTTTTGGGCTTCTAATTGTAAAGACAGTAGTGTTGGTAAGAATATCTTCCTTGTCTAAAAATTTAAAAAAATGTTTTAGAGCAGATAAACTTCTAGCTGTGGAACTAAAATCAAAGCCTTCATTATGACGATGTGTAAGCCATGCTCTAAAGTCACGTACATTAAATATCACTAAATCTTGGTGTTCTACTTGTCCGCCAATATGGTTGCTTGCAAAAGATAGAAAATGATGAAGATCTGTTTGGTAGGCTGTGATAGTATGGGGTGAAAAACGGCGTTCATGTTTTAGTTTGGCAAGCCAAGCTTTAACATAAGACCGTACCTCGTCTGAAGCTGCCATTAAATAAATGCCTTAAGCAAGAATCGTTTGGTTTGTTTGTTCCCAATCAGCCAAAAAAGTTTCCAAACCTTTATCGGTGAGAGGATGTTTGAATAATTGGTGGATAACTTTTGGTGGAATTGTAGCAACATCAGCACCCATTTTTGCACTTTCAGTAAGATGAATAGGATTGCGAATAGATGCGACTAATACCTGGGTATCAATGTCAGGATATTGGCTATAAATGGTCACAATATCCTCAATCAGTTGTAAACCATCAAAAGCGATATCGTCTAGGCGGCCAACAAAAGGAGAGATGTAGGTGGCGCCAGCTTTGCCGGCAAGTAGAGCTTGAGCGGCAGAAAAACATAATGTTACATTTGTTTTAACATTATCTACAGACAGCTTTTTACATGCCTTGAGGCCGTCAAATGTAAGAGGAAGTTTGATAACAACGTTTGAGGCAATTGCGGCAAGCTTTTCGGCTTCTTTCATCATGCCATCAAAGTCCAGAGCAATAACTTCTGCACTTACATCACCATTGGTGATGCTACAAATTTCAGTGATAACTTCGATAAAATCACGTCCAGATTGTTTGATCAGTGATGGGTTGGTGGTAACGCCATCAAGCAAACCTGTATCGGCTAGGGTTTTGATTTCTTCTATGTCTGCTGTATCAACGAAAAATTTCATGGTATTCCTCTTGCTTGCTGTGTTATTGCTATGGAGTTGCTAGCATAGAAACATTTATCAAAAGCGCAAATGAATAATCATTACTATCAAGTTCTTCTTCCAAAAGCTGTTCCGATTGAGCTGATTTATTGTTATCATACAACTATAGAAATTGGAGCGGTCGTGACAGTTCCCCTTGGACGGCGAACCGAAACAGGAGTGGTATGGAAAATCAAAGATAAAGAAGAAATCACGTTTAACGTCAGTAAAATTAAACCAATAAAAAACATTATAGTAGAGGGGCTAATAACGCCTTCGCATCAGGCTCTTATAGAGCGGACAGCAAGCCATTATTTAAGCGACACCGGTAATGTACTTAAGATGGCAATAGGTAATGGCGGTTATCTAGAATATCATGCGCCAAAAGTGCAGACACTAGTTAAAGGAGTTAGTTTGCCTGCGCGTATCACTCAGGCTCGTCAGCAAGTACTGGACTTTGTAGAAAGCCATCCTGGGTGCGAAAAAAAAGTTGTTATAGAGCATACAGGTGTGTCCGCTTCTGTGATTACCAGTTTAATAAAAATGGATGCATTATCTGTCATAGAGAAAGAAGAGGAGAAAAAAGAGGTATCTTTAGATATAACTGCCAAACCTGAACTATCTTTTACGCAAGAAGATGCCGCATACCAACTTGTTAAGCGTATCGATACGGGATTATTCTGTGTATGCGTGCTTGATGGTGTTACTGGTTCAGGAAAAACAGAAGTGTATTTTGAGGCTATCGAGCATGTACTTTGTAAAGATGAGCGTGCGCAAATATTGGTGATGCTTCCAGAAATTATTCTGACAACACAGCTAGTATCCCGTTTTGAAAAACGTTTTGGGTTTGCTCCTACTCAGTGGCATAGTGGCCTAACCATTGCTGTTCGTAAACGCAACTATCATGACATTGTTAGTGGTCAGGCTAGGATCATTATAGGAGCTAGGTCAGCTCTTTATTTGCCATATAAATGCTTGAGCTTGATTGTGGTGGATGAGGAGCATGATAGTTCGTATAAGCAAGAAGACGGTGTGCCATATCATGGAAGGGATATGGCAGTTATGCGTGGTTTTTTGGAGAAGTTGACGGTCATACTTGCTTCAGCAACACCTTCACTAGAGACGGTTTATAATGTTAGGGAAGGAAAATATGATAAAATTACACTACCATCAAGGTTTGGTGCAGTGATGCCCGATATTGACGTAGTGGATATGAAGAAGGCTCAGAAACATGACCAATTTTTATCGCTGGAGTTATGCGAACAGATTAATGCTAGGTTAGAAAGATCAGAGCAGTCGCTACTATTTCTGAATAGACGTGGCTTTGCACCGTTAACCTTATGTCGATCATGTGGCTTTCGTTTTCAGTGCAGTAGTTGTAGTAGTTGGATGGTGCGCCATGAGGCTCCTGCCAGACTTGATTGTCATTTATGTGGACAAAGCCAGCCCGTTCCTAATCAATGTCCTTCTTGTCAATCACAAGAAGGCTTTGCTGCGTGTGGCCCGGGTGTGCAGCGGATTGCTCAAACCATTGAAAAATTATGGCCAAGTGCCAAAATTACGTTGATGGATAGTGACCATTTGGCCAATGAGTCGACGCGTAAGGAAATGATTACATCAATTATTGATGGACACGCAGATATCATTGTTGGGACCCAAATTATCGCTAAAGGACATCATTTTCCAAAACTATCATTTGTTGGCATTGTTGATGCAGATATAGGTCTTTCTGGTGGAGACTTAAGAGCCGCAGAAAAATGTTATCAATTATTACAACAAGTATCTGGCAGGGCAGGTCGTGAGCATATTAAAGGGCAAGTAATGATACAAAGCTATATGCCAGATAATAGCGTGATTCAAGCGCTTGCCTCAGGAGACAGGGATCTGTTTGTTGAAAGCGAATTAATGGCAAGAGAGATTTGTTCCATGCCTCCATACTCTAGGCTTATAAGTATTATGGTTAGCTCGTTAAATGCAACGGAAGCAGAGAGGTTTGCACAACAATTAGTCAAAAAATTGCCTGTGGATAAAAAAATAGATGTTTTGGGACCGGTTATGGCAAGTATTTTTGTTGTTAGAAAACGTTACCGGTATCGGTTGTTAATACGCTCAGAAACAAGTGTGAATATACAAAAGTGGGTTGCAAATGTTTTTGAATGTATTCAAGTGCCGAAATCTGTGCAGATAAAGTTGGATGTGGATCCACAAAATTTTGGCTAGAGTTGCGTAGTAACATTTTGTGGAAATAAAAGGGTACAAGCTAAAAAACATAATAGGTTTTTGTAAACAACCGCATGCATAATGTTGATTTTGTAACTTGGGGCTTGCAAGCTGGTAAAGCTTGTGTTATTTGTTCGCGCACTGATGGGCATGAGGGGTGTTTTTTTGGAGTAATTAATGTCAAGTTATGATCCGCAATTGGCTCGGCGTTATGCAAAAGCGTTGTTTGATAAAGCGCTTAGCAGTAACGATATTGATGGCATTGCTGCGCAATTGGCCTTCATAAAGGAAGTTGTTGCAAGCAATCCAAAAATTATTAAGTTGTTTACTTCTCCTATTGTTTCTTCTTACGCTCTTTCTCAGTTGGTTGATACACTGGCTAAAGAAGGTGAGCTTTCTAAAGCAACAGAAAACTTCTTACGTGTTTTGGTTCGCAACAGGCGTCTGGGACAGATTGAAGGTATTATTGCTGCTTTCTTTGAATTTGTGGCTCAGCATAAGGGACAAGTTACAGCAACAGTTATTTCTGCGTCAAAACTTTCAGATAAGCAAAAAGATGCACTGAGTAAACAGTTGTCATCAAGCCTTAAGAAAGATGTAGAAGTTGAATTAAAAGTGGACAGTTCAATTCTTGGTGGCTTGATAGTTAAGATTGGTTCAAAAATGTGGGATGATTCTGTCGCTGGGAAAATAAATCGCTTGCACGTACAAAGCAAACAGGCTATTGCAACGGCAGCTTAAACGTCAGATAGTAAATTTTAGGAGTGTTGGCTTATGGCTCAAGCAATCGAAGTTTCAAATATTTTGCTTAATCAGATAGATAATTTTGATGCTAGTCCACAAACTAGTGAGGTTGGGCAAGTTGTTGCCGTTAAAGACGGTATTGCGGTTGTTTATGGCCTTGATGAGGTTCGTTTTGGAGAAATGGTTGAGTTTGGCGGTGGCCTTATGGGTATGGCGCTTAACCTAGAAACAGACAGTGTGGGTGTGGTTATTTTTGGTAATGACAAAAATGTACTCGAAGGCGATACCGTAAAGCGTACTGGAAAGATTGTTGAGGTTCCAACGGGTAAGGAGCTTTTGGGGCGTGTGGTTGATGGTCTTGGTAATCCTATTGATGGTAAAGGCCCTATTAATGCTTCATCTTCAAGCCGTGTTGAAATTAAAGCGCCAGGTATTATTGATCGTAAGTCGGTTCATGAGCCTATGCAGACGGGTATCAAGGCGATTGATTCACTTATTCCAATTGGCCGTGGTCAGCGTGAGCTTATCATTGGTGACCGTCAGACTGGTAAAACAGCAATGGCTAT
>CALCTU010000049.1 GCA_937907045.1 uncultured Alphaproteobacteria bacterium | reverse complement strand
TATTTTCTGATTCAGTTCAGCGTGATCGTGCTAAGCGTATGGGAGTAACGGACTTCACTAAAAAATATACCCTTGAAGAGATGGCTAGTGGTGATGTGATGTTTTCTGCCACTGGTGTTACAGATGGCTCGATGCTAGAGGGTGTTCATCGTTTTGATGGTGGCGTAACTACTCATTCAGTGGTTATGCGTTCTCGTACTGGTACGGTTCGTTATGTTAAGGCTCAGCATCGTTGCGACGATAGCGCATAAAAACAACAAATTTCTTTACCAGTGATTAGTTACATCACAATGAAAAAAGGGGATACCTATGGGTGCAGCAACAACGCAGCAGGCCCAATTGTCGGTCACCGGCTCTCAATGGATTATGAAAGATATTGATGAGCGCCACGTATTGCATTTACAGCAAAAACAAGGTGTATCAGAGTTGGTTGCTAGGGTTTTGGCACTACGTGATATTAGTGTAGATGAAGCTGATGATTTTTTGCATCCATCCTTAAAAGCATATTTGCCGGATCCGTATCATTTATTAGATATGGATAAGGCGGTACAACGTATTGCTCATGCCATTGTTGACGGTCAAACCATTGCGGTATTTGGTGATTATGACGTAGATGGTGCTACATCTACATCGTTGTTGCTAAGGTACTTTCAGCAAATTGGTGCCCATACATTATTTCATATTCCAGATCGCATGACGGAAGGTTATGGTCCTAATGGACCAGCTTTAGAACGTTTAAAACAACGTGGTGCGGATGTTTGTATTACCGTTGATTGTGGTACACTTGCGTTTGAAGCACTTGAGCATGCTCAGAAAGTGGGACTGGATATGGTGGTAATTGACCATCATTTAAGTTCCGAAACCATGCCGCCAGCGCATGCTGTTGTGAATCCAAATAGGCTTGATCAAGACTCAGAGCACGGTTATATGGCAGCCGTAGGGGTGTGCTTTTTGTTTTTGGTAGCATTAAATAGCTATTTAAAAAAGAAAAAATATTTTGATGAAACACCTATACCTAATTTGTTAACACTCTTGGATATTGTGGCACTTGGTACGGTGTGTGATGTGGTGCCATTAATTAAAGCAAACAGGGCATTTGTATCACAAGGATTAAAAGTGATGAAGTCGCGCCAGAATGTTGGCTTAGCGGCTTTGGCAGATGCAGCTGCTATTACTGAAGAACCAGGTGTGTACCATTTAGGATATGTGTTGGGGCCACGTATTAATGCCGGTGGCCGGGTTGGTAAGTCTGATTTGGGGACAAAATTATTGACGCATGCGGACTATCATGAAGCCATGGAGTATGCAAAACAATTAGACCAATATAATGCTGAGCGTAAAGCGATTGAACAATGTGTGCTAGATGAAGCTAAGCTTAAGGCGCAAGCATTGCCAGAAGACATACCCATGGTGATGGTTGCTGGTAACGATTGGCATCCTGGGGTGATTGGTATTGTTGCAGGGCGAATTAAAGAAATATACCACAAACCAACGGCGGTTATTAGTATTGATGATAACGGCATTGGTAAAGCATCGGCAAGGTCCATTGCTGGTATTGATTTGGGGTCAGCTATTGTGGCGGCGAACCAGGCAGAAATTTTGGAGGCTGGTGGTGGTCATGCGATGGCTGCTGGTTTTACGGTTAAACAAGAAAAAATTGATCAATTGCATCAATTTTTG
>CALCTU010000048.1 GCA_937907045.1 uncultured Alphaproteobacteria bacterium | reverse complement strand
CCATTGCCTTTCGCATCTTCTTTATCGCCACATCCAAACCCACAAAGACTGCTTCAGATATAAGAAAATGGCCAATATTTAGCTCAGATATTACATTTATTGCAGCAATCGGCTCTACATTATCAAAGGTCAAACCATGCCCGGCATGGCACTCTAACCCTTGATCATGAGCTGCATTAGCAGCAACAATAACTTTTTGCAATTCTTCATCTGACTTGTCAGTTCCATATGCCTTACAAAAAGATCCGGTATGAATCTCAACTGTCTGAGCTCCAATACGCTTAGCGGCAGAAATTTGCTGTGGATCAGGATCAACAAATAACGACACTCTAATCCCTTCATCAACCAAACGGCTTACATAATATTGTAAATGATTATCTCCACCAATTACATCTAATCCACCTTCGGTAGTAATTTCCTCACGCTTTTCTGGCACAATACACACATGCGGAGGCTTTACATCACAGGCAATTGCCAACATTTCATCAGTAGCTGCCATCTCTAGATTCATTGGCAATGGACATAACTGCCTTAGTCTAATAATATCATCATCCATAATATGACGACGATCTTCTCGTAGATGTACCGTAATGCCATCAGCACCTGCATCTAATGCCATTTGAGCAGCACGCAAAGGATCGGGCCACGCCTCACCTCGCGCATTACGCAAAGTTGCAACATGATCAATATTCACCCCTAATCGCAAATGACGCTCCGACATAATAAAAATCCACAAAAAACCACGTTTCATATAAGTCCTAGTTGCATTTACCCAAAAATCTGTTATAAGTCCATCCTTTTATAGTATTTGACTTGTTTTTGGAGTAAACCATATGGCACGTGTAACCGTTGAAGATTGCGCTGAAGTTGTTCCTAGTCGTTTTGAATTGGTAGCATTGGCTGCTCAACGCACAAAAGTAATATCTTCTGGCGCTCCAATTACCGTTGACCGTGATAACGATAAAAACCCGGTCATCGCTCTTCGTGAAATTGCCGACCGCACTGTCGACGTAGAAGCTTTACGCGAGCAAGTCATCCTTACCTGTCAGGACAAAGTTCGTATGGACGAATACGGCGTAGAACAGGCACATAGCGGCGAAGAAGTTGGACTTTCTTCTGACGAAATTGTTGAAGATATCACTTCCTACCAAGAACAACCTTCTGCTGAATCTGATGACGCCCAAAGCCTACTTTACGGCGAAGAAAACCTTGACGCCATTGATGACTAGTCGCCATTGCTGTTTTTATATAGCTTAAAATAAATAATACCTTCACCTTGAATGCCATAAAGTCTTTGGCACGACCGTTGCGATATAACGCCAGGACTTAAGTCTGTGCAATATACTCTCTCATTTATCACAAGACTGTACTCTTTATTTGAAATATCCATCAACAACCGTTATTTATAACGGTTGCGGTTTTTTGTATTTTTTATAGGTAATGTAACCATTCATGCTGGACGACAAGTCACTGATAGATAAAGTTAAAGCTTATGATGAAGACGTAAACGTCAAAAAGCTTCAACATGCTTGCGATTTTTCTAAGGAATCTCATGGCACACAAAAACGTGCCTCTGGCGCCCCCTATTATATGCATCCGCTTGAAGTTGCTCATATTCTAGCAGATATGAAGCTAGACTCTGATTCAATCATCACAGCATTGTTACATGACACAGTTGAAGACACGGACGTTACGGTAGAAGATATTGAGCATCATTTTGGTAAAGAAGTTGCCATATTGGTAGATGGTGTCACCAAATTAGCTAAAATTGAATATCAAACTGAACATACACGCCAAGCTGAAAATTTTCGTAAGCTTTTACTGGCCATGAGTCAGGATATTCGAGTTCTCATGGTAAAATTAGCTGACAGGCTTCATAACATGCGGACGCTTCATTATATCAAATCACCACAAAAACGCGCCCGAATTGCACATGAAACAATGGAGATCTACGCTCCCTTGGCAGAAAGAATTGGTATGCAGCAATTCAAGAATGAGCTCCAGGATCTTGCATTTGAACAATTGCACTCTGAGGCACGAGCATCCATCATTAGCCGCCTAGAGTATTTACGTAACCATGGTGATATCAATATTCACGACATTGTCTCAGAGATTCGCGCAACTCTTACCGCAGAAGGCATCGACGAAACAGTCATTGTCGATGGTAGAGAAAAGACCCCTTGTTCTATATGGCGAAAAATGGAGCGCAAGAACATAAGTTTTGAACTATTATCCGATATCATGGCATTTCGTATCCTTACCAACAACACCAGCCAGTGCTATCAGATATTGGGTATTATTCATTCACATTATCAAATGATTCCTGGAACATTTAAAGATTTCATTAGCACTCCAAAAGAAAACGGATACCGGTCGTTGCACTCAGTTGTTATGGGACCAAGGCAACGCTTTATCGAAATTCAAATCCGAACCAAGCAAATGCATGAAATTGCCGAGCTAGGGGTTGCAGCACACTGGACCTACAAACAAGACCGGCAATATAATACCGACGGAAAACAATATAAATGGATACGAGAACTTCTCTACATCCTTGAACACGCTCCAGATTCAGAAGAATTTCTAGAAAATACCAAACTAGAAATGAACTACGATCAAGTATTTTGTTTTACACCAAAAGGCTCTTTGGTTGCTTTACCCAAAGGCGCAAGTGCTGTCGACTTTGCTTATGAAGTTCATTCAGATGTTGGCAACCATTGCAAAGGAGTAAAAATCAATGGGCGCATCATGCCTCTACGCACCCAATTACACAATGGCGACCAAGTAGAAATTATTACCAGCGAATCACAAGTGCCCTCAGCATCTTGGGAAAGATTTGTTGTCACCGGTAAAGCAAAAAGCGAAATTCGTCGTTATGTACGCGCACAAAAACGCCAAGAATACATTAAACTTGGCAGATCACTCCTTGGCAAGCGCCTTAAAGAAGAAAACCTTAAAGTATCCAAAAAACATATCAAAAATGCACTAAAACTCCTCAACAAGCGATCCATTGAAGATCTTTATGCTTCCTGCGGAGAAAGTCTTCTTACCGCCGATGAGATCCTCAAAGCCTTCTACCCAGAAAAAACCTTCAAGAAAACCCGCCGCAAGAAACCTTTTGCAATCTTAGGGTTCAACATGGAACGGCGCAAGCAAAGCGAGTCTGTCCCTATTATTGGCCTTAAGCCGGGACTAGCCGTCTATTATGCTGAGTGTTGCCACCCTATTCCGGGTGACACCATAGTAGGAGTAGTAACAACTGGCAAAGGCATGACAATTCACACAAGCGATTGTGATATGCTGGCTAATTATTCTAGCACCCCAGAACGCTTGGTAGATGTATCCTGGGGAAAAACTGCAAGTGACACTGGATTTATCAGTAGGATTAATGTAATATTATCCAATGAATCCGGTAGCTTAGCAACTTTATCAAATGTAATTGCCAAGCAAAAAAGTAATATAAGTAACTTAAAAATAGTAGACCGTACTACTGATTTCTTTGAAATGATCGTGGATGTTTCTGTGAAAGGAGAATCACAACTGGACAACATCATCCGATCACTTAGAACGCAAAAAGCGGTTCACTCAGTTAAACGAGGAAAATAAGTGCCTAACATAGCTCACTCTGATATTGCACACTGCAAGGAAACCATTGCCACGGAAATAGAAGGTTTACAGCAATTACATAATTGGATGGATACCTCTAAAATTTCGGAGGCCGTGGAACTAATGGCCAGCGCGAAAGGTCGCATCATCTTAAGCGGCATGGGAAAAAGTGGTCATATTGGCAACAAAATAGCCGCAACACTTGCCTCTACCGGCTCACCCTCATTTTTTGTCCATCCGGGTGAAGCCAGCCATGGTGACATGGGCATGATTACTCAAGATGATGTTGTTATACTACTTTCTAACTCTGGTGAAACCCAGGAGCTCAAAGACATTATCCAGTATGCCACAAGATTTTCTATCACATTAATTGCCATAGTAAGACGCAAAAGTTCCATATTAGCAGACGCTGCAAATGTTGCATTAGTACTTCCAAATGCACCAGAAGCTTCTGATGTCAATGCCCCTACTACATCAACTACCATGATGCTGGCATTAGGAGATGCACTGGCAGTAGCACTTATGAAACGCAAAAACTTCACTCCTGATGATTTTGGTGTACTGCATCCTGGCGGTAAACTTGGCGCCGCTTTTACACAAGTAAAAGACCTCATGCATACCGACGAAGAAGTGCCCACCGTTAAAGAACACACCATTATGAGTGATGTATTAATAGAAATGACAACCAAACGATTCGGCTGCACATCTGTTATTGACCAAAGCGGTGTATTACTTGGTATTATTACAGATGGCGACCTTCGTCGTCACATGGACAATTCCATCACCACACGACCTGCTTCCGAAATTATGACCAAAGGTCCTGTTACCATCACCGGAAATCAACTTGCTTCTGAAGCACTCGCCATCATGCAGCAAAAAAAGATTACTAGCTTGTTTATCCTAGAAAATGACAAACCTGTTGGCATTTTGCATATCCATGATTTGCTAAGAGCAGGCGTGATATAATGCCATTTAAGTAAATTAATTGATGAAAAACGGGATAACATCCAATATCACCGCACAAAAACTCTACAGGTTACCCCCATCCATTGGGTAAGGAAACAATATCTATCCAGGAACCAAAAAGAAAACTGTATAAAATATACTGTTGCTTAGTAAAGCAAAGACAAGTACACGCCTATAATCAAGTGCAGCCATACCAGCAACAAAAACCAAGAATCCTCCCAGAATAGGCAAGCTGGAAAGCACCAAAAACCACTGCCCAATTTTATGAAAGAAATCCACAAAACTCGCGTACCAGCCATTTTTCTTGGGTTTAGTAGGGTCAATTTTAAAAGCAAGTAACAAATAACGTCCCACAAACATATTCGCCAAGCATGCAATAACACTGCCTATCACAGCACACACACCAACCACAGAAAACGGATAGCCTCCAAATACCCTAATCGCTACAGTTGCTACTTCGGTTTGAATGGGAAGTACCAATGCAGACATCAGACTATCAAAAAAAACATAAGCAAGTGCTTCACTTAATTCCACAACACCCTACAACGTAATATTGAATCATTAAAACTTACGATCAACTATATAACTAGCCAATTGCTGTAGCAAATCTGCTTTCCTACCAAATACCTTTAAGTGATCTTTGGCTTGCTCAGATAAGATCTTGGCTTGCTCTTTTGCCTTGCGTTTACCAAGTGCGGTAATGAATGTTGGCTTATTTTCTGACTTATGCAAACGCTCCGAATCATCATCATTAGCGGCCTCAGCATCCAATAAATCATCCGTAATTTGAAATGACAAACCAATATCATGTGCGTAAGCCTTCACCATATTACGCAAATTCGGCGGAGCATTACCCAAAATAGCACCTGCATCACAAGACACAGCAAACAACTCACCTGTTTTAAGTCGTTGCAAGTGGATAATTTCGTTGATACTTAATTTTTTGTTATCCGAACGCAAGTCTATCATCTGGCCACCAACCATACCACGATGCCCAGAGGCCCTTGCGACTGAACGTATAAGCTCCACTTTTACAGCATTGCTGTTATGAGTAGAGTCATCAGCCAAAATCTCAAACGCTAATGTTAGTAACGCATCTCCAGCCAATATCGCAGTAGCTTCATCAAATTTGATATGGCAACTTGGCTGGCCACGACGCTCATCATCATCATCCATTGCTGGTAGATCATCATGAATTAACGAATATGTGTGCACAAATTCTATGGCAGCAGCAGCTTGAAGAGCAGATTCTTTACTTACCCCAAAAAGCTTCGCTGTCTCCAAGGTCAAAAAAGGACGAAGCCGTTTTCCAGGAGCTAAAGCAGAGTACCGCATTGCTTCAGCTAATCTTGCCTCAGAAGGAGAACGACCACTGGGAAGTAACTCATCCATATATTCGTATAACAACGAGGAGACTTCCTCTAGAACACTTTCAAGATCTCCGCCCATGTACCACCACCCTTTTTTCATCTTAACCTAACTGATTAATGGTTACGAACCACCAACACTGAACGGTTGGAATGCCGAACTACTTTAGCAGCATTAGGACCAAGAAGATAGTCTTTTAGTTCAGGACGATGCGCAGACATTACAATAAGGTCTGCATTAATTTGATCTGCGGTTTGAATGATACATTCATATACAGGCCCTTTTGCCACAATATGCTGAACTTTTACACCATCTGGAATATGTTCATCAACAAATTTATGCAAACTTTCATTGGTGTTATCCAGAACTTTTTCTACCGAACCAGAAGGCAAATATTGACGTACAATATTCATACTACCATCGGGAATCACCGTCATAATATGAAGCCTAGCATCAAACGCTTTAATATATTCTAACACCACCGAAAGAGATTCAGACCAAGAACCTTCTTCAGTAATATCAATTGGGTAAAGTATATCTTTATACATTTGTAATCACCTAATTTAATTCAAACAATTATGACTTAGCAGCGTATATTTCGGTCTTACGTCGTCTTTGCATGAAAACAACTCCACCAAAAACACATAACGCTACTAAATATATCCATTCTTCGGCAAATTGCCGTTGTGGCATCTCGATTGACACTATTTCGTAGTCAAAATCCATACCATCCCTTTCTGCTTGTGAATCAAAATCAACATCATCAATATATACTTTCTCATCTTCAATACGGGTCTTAATACCATAATCCCATAACGGAGAGTCAGATGATATTAATTCCTCATCTACTTTCAAATATGCAACAAATGGACGCGGATCACCAAATCGGTTCTCTCCAAGTACATTAATCTTAAGTTGCCTACCCACCTCAACATCAGAAATAGATTGCTCTAATTCGAATGCTGGTT
>CALCTU010000047.1 GCA_937907045.1 uncultured Alphaproteobacteria bacterium | reverse complement strand
AGTGGCGTTCTTAGCTCATGACTCACATTCGCAAGAAACATCGATTTTTCTTCATTTTGAGTTTCTGCCCGAGCTTTAGCTTTCTCAAGGGCTATTTTTTCATCTTGTTGCTCACTAATGATGCGCTCATTACTTTTTAGTACAAGCAAAAATACTCCATAAAAAACAATGCACACGGCTCCCATGAGCATGGTAAGCCAATAATGCATATCGGTAAGACGGGTTAATGCCTCCTGACTTACGTAACTATAAAGCTCCATTGTTACCGGTTTATGGTTCACCTTCTGGTCTGGGCAATCTTCACTACTAATGTTAATATGAGACCTAATAAAACTGCCCTTGGTAGTTGTACCGTCGGCATGATTCATAGTCATATCCGGTATGAATACAGCACCACTGGAAATGTTATATTGACGATCGTGAATAGGAGTTTTTTGATGCGTAATAAAGAAATTTTCTTGTTTATGGTTATATAACGACACAAGAGAAGCCGGAACCGTACCTAAAATAGTATTGGAAAGCTTAGAAAAAGCTGAATAACGCTCATGCTGTTTCCACTGTTCGGTCGGTATATCTGACATTTCGTCAAATAACGGAGCAAATCGACACCATATTTGCTTTGTATAATGTTTAGCAACATGCTGATGCTGAAAATAAACTGGCCCCACAAGTACATGATCAATAACATAATTATTAATCGTCTTTCCAGCAATAAACACTCCTCCTGTCAGGAGGAGAATTGTAAAGAGGATAAAATATTTTAACGACTTCATCATAAATTGATTATCTGCCTACTTCTCTTTAAATACATCTTAACCCACCGCCAAAGAAAATGTTCCTTTTACTAATACAAGGGATAATAGCATGCAAGGTTTTTACTAGCAACCGTACATTAATTATCTAGCCATAATAATAACCTGCATGAAGTGGATGTATCTGATATTACGTAAGAAGCTGACGAGGAAGTAGTGTAATTTTGATCAACACATGAACTTGCTGTAGCTTTATTATTATCCGATCGGAGTACAAATAGTGAACCACCTGCTGGATTAGCAGAGCCATCCAACTTCATATCGATCATACGTGCTTCTTTTGCCGTGATAGCCCCACCCTGTGGATCTACATCATCTTCTGTGGTTACCAATTGAACGTTATTGCCAAAAGTTCCTGCCGTAGCAGTATATACCTCATTGTACGACAATATATAATACGCACCATCTATGGTACTTCCTGGTACATTGATATCAATTTCATAATCCGGCGTGCCGGCATCTTGACCTGTATAGCTTCCGTGAATAAAACCCGATAACTGCAAATGTTGCCATGCTCTTAATTGTTCTGCAGACTCAATTCTGTCATCACCATCACCATTGGCAGTATCCGCCCAAAAACCGGTCGCATTTGGTGCATCACCGGGAAAGGTTATATATTTTAACCTGAATCCTTCCACTGCCTGCCGATAGCCCGACATCTGGGTAATAATTTCATTCAGTCGGGCAGCCTGCATCATATGCCCTGCCACAATAATTGCAGATACTATCATGCCGATAACCAATAATACAATGGACATCTCTAACATCGAGAAAGCTGATCGTAATCTATTCATAGGCTATCACCCTCTCTTTTAAACACTGATACCATTTCATAACATTACCATTTCTCGAAGTGAAATTAAAACACCACATAAAAAAACCTCACTATAAGCATATAGTGAGGTTTTTTATTATTTTATTTGCACAACGACCTTATGTTGATGCTGCGGCAAAAAGAGCTTTACGTTGCTCCTCCGCTTCTTGCTGAAAATCTTCTTCTGTATCTTCAATATTTGCAAGAGACTTAATAAGTGCTAACATTTTCTTACGAACACGCTCATCTGAGATACCATAATAGGCACGAATAAGCGTTAAGATTTCTTTATTATTTGAACGCGTATACTCAAATGAAGGAGTATCTGCTTCGCCAGCAAGTGTATTGGTAACATTGCTCGTAGAAGCATCACCTTCTTCATAGTCTTGAAAGAAGTATGATACATCAACCTTAAGAATTTTTGCAAACTCATACAGACGGCTTGAACCTATACGATTATAACCACGCTCATATTTCTGAATTTGCTGAAATGTAACGTCTACTGCTTCTCCTAATTCTTCCTGACTCATACCAAGAATCGTCCTTCTGGAACGCAACCGCCTTCCAACATGAACATCGACCGGATGTGGTTTAGATTTTGTCATAACTATTCACCGCTTTATACTAATTGGTTAATTTCTTAAGAGAGAGGCATGCTATCACGGTTTTTTCTATTTTGGAACAAACAAATGCAGAAAATTGCTAAAATAATGAGCAAAATCCCCTCCAATCCGAGCTCAGCATAGGTTGTTTTAGTCTCAAGTGCAATAGGTAATCGACTATCCATCACTGCAGTTTTGCTCAATTGTGTCTCCTTAATTAACCTTCCGTAAGCATCATAGACAGCAGATATACCCGTATTAGCAGCCCTAATAATTGGAATACCCTGCTCAACACTTCTAACTTTAGCCATTACAAGATGCTGGAACGGACCACTGCTATACCCATACCAGGCATCATTTGTTACATTAATCATCAATTTTGGCCGATTGGTTTGATCAACCACCGCTTCAGGAAAAATAACTTCATAGCAAATAAGGGGACTAAACAAACCTATTCCTGGAAGATTCATTGATACTGTACCTTCACCCTCGCTAAAATCGATAGAGCCATGAGTTATCTTGGCAACAGGGTAAGAAAGCCATTCCCTAAAAGGAATATATTCACCAAAAGGTACCAAATGTGACTTGTCGTAAAATTGCCGTTTTCCTTGATCATCTAAAACCAACATCGAATTGTAGAGTTGATCAATCGCACATTCTGAGGCCTTGCACTGCTGACTTACTGTTGCGCGCATCACACCACTAATAAATGCACCATTTTCAGGAACCAGCTCTGAAAGTACTTCATCTATTACAATACTTTTACCGTTAATCGGAAATGGCAATGCACTTTCTGGCCATATTAAATGTGTTATAGGCGCCTTACTAGGAAGAGAAGACAAGGCCCTAAAGGTTTGCATGTGCTCCCATATTTTGGAGTTATCCCATTTGGTGGATTGATCAATATTAGGCTGTACTACCCTAACATACACATCCGACTCATTCACAAACGGGGCATCTTGGACACGTAAGAACCCTGCACCCGCAATAACAATAAATAATGCAACTGCTATTAACAAAGTATCGTAACGCTTCTGGGCAAAGAAATGATATGCAGTACTAAATCCCCATACAGACAAAAAGCTTAAACCCCATATTCCAATAATACTTGTTACTTGCAACATTGAATCTGAAAAGGCCCAACTATAGCCCATGAGATTCCATGGAAAACCGGTAAATAAATACCCTCTCGCAATCTCTGCTAACGACCATATACACGCAAATAATGTTATCTTTAATAGCCCTTTGGAACGGGTATAAAATAACAACAATGTTACTAAACCTATATATAGCGCCAATACCCCTGATATGCCAAAAATAGCAAATGGTATTAGCCAGCCAAAACGAACGACATCAATTAACAGAGCAAATGAAATCCAATATAATCCAGCGATAAAGAATCCAAATCCAAACCACCATCCCTGCCAAAAGGCAGCACGCGCAGTTTGGGCTTTATCGTGAATTACTAACAGGTAACCAAAAGCCAAAAAAGCTAACGGGAAAATATATAATGGTGGCAAAGCAAGGGCTGCAAGCATACCAAGTGCACACAGCTCTAACCTGCCACCATGAGCATACCGATGATGAAAAATATGAAATTTCTTCATGGCAATAAATGTCCTGTAACTAGCTTTTTTCGCTGCCGTGCATCCTGTCAGACTTTACTAATTACGTCAACATAATCCTAGATTTCTTCAAACTTCTTCAGAACTTGACCCCAAACTGCCAATTATGGTAGAATGGACAGATCATGAACAATACACAATCAAAAGACGACGAACCTCCGTCGATGACGGAAGCGGTACAGGGCAACGAAGTAAAAGATGGCAACACTGCATTAGTGGCCAACGCTTCGCCTGACCTAGAAGCTTCCTTTCTCAAAAAAATCAAACACAAAACATCCAAATTATTCGGTTTGCGCAGTAAATCTCTAGATGAAGATGTAGCAGACCTTATTGAAGAGCATGACCCTGAAGGCACACAGGTTAGCTCAGAAGAACGCACCTTACTGCACAATGTTCTTAACTTAGGTGATGTTACGGTAAACGACGTGATGATCCCTCGCACGGATATTATCGCCGTAGATAGCACAATTAGTTTATCCCAATTACGTCAAATAGTGATTGAAAAAGAACATACACGTATTCCGGTTTTTAAAGAAACACTTGATAATGTCATAGGCTTTTTGCACATAAAAGACATACTCCCCATACTTGGCTCTCAGAAAAAATTTGCCATGGATAGTGTTATTCGTGAAGTATTGTATGTTCCTCCATCTATGAAAATTATCGACCTTCTGGTTAAAATGCGTGATAAGCGTGTACATATAGCAATTGTGCTAGACGAATATGGCGGAACTGAAGGGTTACTGACCATGGAAGACATTATGGAAGAGATTGTTGGTGAGATTGAAGACGAACACGATGATGTTGAAGAAAGCGACCTTGTTGTGATTGATGACAATACGTACCAAGTGAATGCACGTATGCATGTAAGTGAATTGGAAGAACAACTTGACCTTCAACTAATTAATAATCGAGAAGAAGAGGATTTTGATACCGTAGGCGGTCTTATTTTCTTCATGCTTGGGCGCGTCCCTGAAGTAGGCGAAGTCGTCACTCACAGCAGTGGAACCACGTTCGAGATCACCGATGCAGATCCCAGACATATTAAACGTGTATTGCTAAAAAAACCTCAATGAGGGGCATATACTAATGGCGAACCAAGCCAAAAGGCAATGTGATTTACAAGTCAGTATCAACATGCAATAGCAATAGCGCCTGCGCTGCTTTACGCGGGAATTTGCGTGAAACTTTTTAATACGGATTTCCCACTCCCATACGCGCTAAAATATCTACCTCTAACTCTTCCATCATTTTAGCTTCACCATCTTCTTCATGGTCATAACCAAGCAAGTGTAACAAGCCATGCACTACTAAATGCGCAACATGATGTTCAAAACTCTTCTTTTGTTCTTTGGCTTGCTTTTCGATTGTTTCAACGCTTAAAACAATATCTCCCAGGCTAACACATATAATTTCATCTGCCATCGCCATAAGATTTCCTTGGCCTAGCTCATCGCATGGAAAAGAAAGTACATTGGTAGGGGCATCCTTTCCTCTATATTCGGCATTTAATGTCTGAATATTTGCATCATTGGTAAGTAAAATAGAAATATCAATATTCACTTCATGACTATCAATACCCAGCATATTAAAGACATGCCGACAAATAAACCCTAAGCGCGTCTCCAGGTCATCTCCATGATCCTTCCATTTGTCGCAGGCTATATTGACATCCACTTCAATAGTCATAATAACGTTATCCGAATAAAAAATTACTGATTATCATAAGCTTGAATGATTTTTGCCACAAGGCTGTGACGCACCACATCTTTTTCATCAAACTTAATTTGGCCAATTTCATCAACAGAAGCAAGCTTGTTCATTGCTTCTTTCATACCAGAGTCAATATTGGGCGGAAGATCAATTTGTGAAATATCGCCATTAATAACCATGCGCGACCCTTCACCCAAGCGCGTCAGAAACATTTTCATTTGCACTGGCGTGGCATTTTGTGCTTCATCCAAAATCACAAACGCATTTTTTAATGTTCTACCTCTCATGAACGCAAGTGGCGCAATCTCAAAGATTCTTTGGTCTAAATTTTTCTGAACTTTTTCAGACGGCAACATATCGTGCAGCGCATCATAAAGGGGCTGCATATACGGATCCACCTTCTCTTTCATATCACCTGGCAGAAAACCTATCTTTTCACCGGCTTCAACCGCTGGCCTTGCCAAAATAATCCGTTCTACCTTGTGAGATAAGTACATCGCAACTGCCACGGCAACCGCTAAATAGGTTTTTCCCGTACCGGCAGGGCCTTGGGCAAATACTAATTCTTTATCATAAAGCATTTTAATATATTGCTGCTGTCCAGGGGTGTAAGGTGTAATAAGACGCTTTTTGGTCTTTATAATCACTTCCTCTTCCAGAAGCACGCCATCAGGAAGGTCTTTTTTCACTTTAGCACCAAGCTTTCGGATGGTAGCATCAACGTCCGAAGATGAAATCATCAACCCCTTTTCCAATCTTTCATATAATGCTGTTAATACTGCCTGCGCATGATCAACATTTTCTTGTTGACCTGAAAGTGCCACTTTACTACCACGAGATGATGTTTGTACATCCAACTGTTTTGCAATGTGTTCTAAATACTCATTGTGCTGACCAAATAAATCCGCAACCAGGTGGTTATTTTCAAACTGAAGGCAAACCGATGATTCCAATGACGTCTCTTTATATTATCTAATAACGTTATCCTCACCCTCATGGTAACGCTTTTTAAAGTTCAGTGCAATATGAATCACACCAACTGCGCTTCAAGACTATTTGGATGTGCATCACGTATTGTTACTGTTGCTATACTACCTAGCAATGATTTATCTGCACCAGTAATATATACTGATTGCATATATGGACTTCTACCAACCAGCTGGCCCTCATATTTTCCAGGCCTATCAAACAATATTTCCATCGTCTTACCTATACATGACTGGTTAAACGCTTCTTGTTGTTTATTAATTTGCGCTTGAAATAATGCAAGACGTCTACTTTTCACATCATCTGGAACTTGGTCTTCCATATCTGCACCCGGTGTTCCAGGCCTTGGACTATACTTAAATGAATATCCTTGAATAAAACCAACTTTGATCAACAAATCCATGGTATCGTCAAAATCTGCCTCTGTCTCGCCAGGAAATCCTATAATGAAATCTGAACCAAATTGCATATCCGGATTCCCAGCCCTAAGACGATCCACAACCGCAAAATAATCCTTCCGAGTATGCTTGCGGTTCATCGCCTTAAGAACATTATCTGCCCCAGATTGCACTGGCAGCCCCAAAAATGGCATCAATTTAGACTGATTTGCATGCGCCCCATACAGACTATCGTGCATATCTCTGGGATGTGAAGTACTATAACGAATACGTTTAAGTGTTGGAATGGTTGCTATATGATTGATAAGCTGCCCTAGATCCCATACATTTCCATCTATGTCGACACCATGATATGCATTTACATTCTGACCTAGAAGTGTAATTTCTAGCGCGCCTTTAGCCGCCAATGCCATGCACTCTCGGTAAATATCAGCAACTGGCCTAGAATATTCAGCACCCCTGGTATAAGGAACCACACAGAAGGTGCAAAACTTGTCACAACCTTCTTGTATAGAAACAAACGCTGCACCATTTTCTACAGTTTGATGTGTACCTGGTAATTGATCAAACTTATCATCTTCAAATTCTAAATTAATAGCATGACCACGATCACGCCTTACCTTACCAACCATATCTGGTAACGACTGATATGACTGCGGCCCAACCACAATATCCACGTAGGGAGCCCGGCGGAATATTTCTTCGCCTTCGGCCTGACCAACGCATCCAGCTACTGCAATAAGCATGTCATGATTACTATCTTTTTGAGCACGGATACGACCTAACTCTGAATATACTTTCTCAGCAGCCTTTTCACGAATATGGCATGTATTTAGCACCACCATATCCGCACCTTCATAGTCATTGGCAACCTCGTATCCCAGTGGACGCATAACATCAGCCATACGCTGTGAGTCATACACATTCATCTGGCAACCATAGGTTTTTATATAAAGCT
>CALCTU010000046.1 GCA_937907045.1 uncultured Alphaproteobacteria bacterium | reverse complement strand
TCAGTTCAATTTCGATTACGGTGACTTGGGTCAATATATCCATGATGGCTTGTTTCAGCGCGGCCAATTTTTCTTCCAATCGTTGGCGTTCCATGGTTAACCAATATACGCCTGTTTAAATAGTGCAAAAATACCGCCTAAGTGCTTTTGAAAATTGCATTCGTGGTACCAATGGATATCGCAACATCACCCATGAGGTATATAAATAGGCTCAATACATGGTAAGATGACGAAAAAAAAAGATATAAAAAAAAAACGTGATTCCCTTAGTATGCTAGTATGCCGTAAAGTTTTTAAACGAGGTTACAAAACCTTCGTGCCCGCCTCTTTCATTGTCGATGCGCTTCACCCGTTGTTCTTGCACAATAGGCAATTATTTTTAGATACGTTTTGCAAACGAGAAGCCGAACCGTTGCATAAAATCACAGCTGATGTTCATCAAAGCAAGAGGCATGTCATCTCCATGTTGCGTCGGATTGCCAAGTACAACCACAATTATTTGGTTCAACAGCGTAAAACCGTGTACATAAATGGTAAAGCGAAAAGTCAATACCTGTACGCGTTAGTAAAACTATGAGTTATATGTATGATAAACTACTTTTTCTTAAACCGTCTTATCTACGCAAATCTATTTGCTAAGAAATTTATTGTAAAAGTGTACTGGTGCTGGTTCGTCCGGTTCCACAAACAAATTATGGTGTTCCTCTGACGATAGCGTCAATAAGCGAGCAATTGTAGACATTTTTTTTGGATTGTATAGCTTTGCGACTACTGTTACAAAATTTTTCTCACTAAGGATTTCATTGATGCTTAACGGACAACAGTCCATTTGACTGCGTATAATGGATTTTACCTTTAGAAACAAGAGTGGCTTAATGTGTGGTCGCATCATGATAGAATTATCCATAAAATCAATCAAGTTTTTTGTATTGCATGTCAAATTACATTTACTACAAGATGGTATCATATTCCATATCTCCTCTTGCGCAGTTTTTCCTTTTCCTTTCGCTGTTGCGTCAATATGCGCACATTGAAACGAACCCTCCTTTTTGATGTGATTGATTCTACATACAGGGCATTTTACATGCGTCTCTTCACGAAGGATAATCTCCCAAATATCTTGCCTATCACGAGGTGTTATTCTTGCCATTTGAAG
>CALCTU010000045.1 GCA_937907045.1 uncultured Alphaproteobacteria bacterium | reverse complement strand
TTGTTTCTTTTAATAGTGAACACTTATGTTAAATATAAATACAGCGAATGCAGACATTACATTACCTTTTTGAACAAGCGTGATGGCAGTTTAGAAAGACAAACACATATATCTGAAGACTGGCAGGAACATAATTTCATTACTGAAGTAAGTGACCACAGTTCCTCTTTTGGTGACGATGTAACCGACCCTGCATATCAGTATCTCGAATATAATATATACAACGATAGTCATAAATAATTATTATTTATTATCATCGCTTCCAGGCCAGTCTAATTTATTAAAGCCGTGCAACACGCTCTCATCCATCTCTTCTTTGACCGTTTGCTCAACAGACTTGCCCTCAGCCATATTACCGGTTTTAGTAATATATTTATTTTCTTCCATACCCATAGGCACTTTATACCGTAGGTTACTATGATCTTGCGGCTGAGTTGCCGGGGTATAAGAAGGCCTATGCTGTTCATAGAACCTATTCACCATACTCTCGTTATCTTCAATAAACTGGCTACTAGAGAGTTTTTTGCCAGCAAGCGGATTCTCTAACTCATTGAACACAGCGTCTTGTTTCTGGGCCATAAACTCAGATTGATAAAACTCCAAATATCTCGACGTCTCCGGTGTATTGGCCGAAAGCACGAAGGTAGCGCCACCCTCATTTAGTGGCATGTTTGAACCATCCATGCGTGGTTGCTGTGGCAACCACGAAATAAACTCATTGACCATATCTTTATTCCATGCCGAACTATTGTCCCTTACTTGCGCAGCTTTCTGGCTGAAGTTTTCACCTTTACTTGCATATTCACTCGATTGTTGTGAATAACCTCTAGACTCATTTAAATGACTGCTTATGCTGTCGGTGTAGGAGCTACCGTCTGAGTCCGAGATATTATAATTCTTATTCTCGGCCATTGTAATGCCTGTGGATATTAGACCGGTGATCTGGTTGGTGTCAGTATATTGTTTTGCTCTCTCGTAGACTTCACTGCTGTTGACCGTACCACTACCTTCTACCCTAGCATTGACACCCCCCGATGGCAGAATCTTCGTTATCTCGTCTGGTAAGCCTAACTTACCTAGAGAAACAGGAACATTAGCAGAGGCACCAATTAATAATTTAGCCGCAATATCCTCTCTGATATTTTCTGAAGCAGCAAAGTTCTGAATATGAGCTCCAATCTCTTTTACCGCCCTATTCTCCTCTGAACTTAACCTTTCACTCCAATCAGTACCACTCGTTCTCTGCTGGGACATGCTATACATCATTTGTCCAGCCTGGCTATGAGCTGCGGACATCTCCACACTCGCATTGTGACTAGCAGTTTCGGACATAGACTGGTATTTGTCTGCTGCAGTTTGTAGGCTTTGTGAGAAGTTTTCAGAGAAACTCATCTTATACTCACCCAAATTAGAAACCATGCCAGAGCGGTCATACGCCACGTGCCCTCCGCCAAAATGGCTAGAACGCAGCCCCGAGTCATGCTGCATGCGCATGGTTTGTGTGTCAACATAGCCCGCGGTATCATGTTTATTGGCCGAGATATTATTCGCACTATGATTAGCCACACTTGTGTTACCCAAGCTAATATTGCCCGTAGTGGACTCTGATGCCGCTTGGGTTGCCGCACCATGCGAAATATTTAAGTAAGACGTTGCCAATGACCCAAAAGCCGAAATACCTGTTTTGGTTAAAATCATGGAAATAAAGGGAATGGTTGAAATAAAAAAGCCTGCAGTCACAGCAATATCATTATTAATAGCCTCAATGCCCGACTGTGTCACCAGCGCCAAAGCACTCGAGCCATCGGGCATAATTGATGCGGCTAACGTGCCTTCTCTGGCCTCTCCCATCATTAAACGATGCAAAATTGCATTCATGGGCCCCCAAAGTTGAATCCACATCAGCCCCATCACATATACCCGAAAAAACGTAAAACCATCTGGCAACAGCATCAGCAAGAAAATAAAAGGAAATGATCCATAATAAATGGATTCAAAAATCACCTTCAACCGTGATATTTGTGCTCCTGCCTTACGAGCAATAATACGGTATGATGCCTCGGTCTGAGCATCAGAACGGGCATTTGCATAAATGTCGAGCGCGGTGGGAGAACCCGTACGCGCGGCATAATCGGCGAGTGAATAATGAATCGCATTAATCATCATATTTTGCTGCAAAATAGAGCTCGCATCCCGTGAAACGCCAATAAGATACTCATGCGACACAGGCAACTGGCTAATCAGTAACGCCTTGGCTGCACTGGGAGTTTTGCCAGGATATAATTGCGGCGCATACACATTTTGTGCTTTGGTAATTTGCGCTGGCCACTGAGTACTCAACAATGCCGCTGTTTGGCTACATGTTTTATAGGATGAAGATGAACCATCATGATAAAAAATCCCCCGCAAGCTTGACTGAAAATTATCGACTGTCAGAAACTGCCAAATATTTTCCGCTGCCTTGAGGTCGTTAATGTGATACCGATGTAAAAGCAAGTCATAGAAAATACATTGCTGAGCAAACTTATTCATATTATCGGCAAACACACTATCTACAATCTTAATTTGCGTGGTTTTGGCCATAAGCTGCGAACCAAAAATCATACCGGTCCGCTGATATTGCAGATCATCTGGCAGGGTATAAATTTCTTCGGTCATTTCTGTGAGCTTCGTGCCCATTTCACTAATTAAACTTGCCGAAAAAGCCAATCCATAGGGCACATTGGCCACAATGGATGCTGGCAATGTTGGATTAAGGCGGTCTACCACATTCACCGTAACCTTGGGCAACATCAATACATTGTAAAGCACCGTAAAACTGCCAATCCATATTGCTGTTTGCTTAAATTGACCACCAAATGCCACCCGCACAGCTACCAAAAATAACGCCACCATGCCTGAAATTTCCATGGTGGTGATATAATTTTCACCACCCACAAGCGCCGCCACCCCATTGAGGATATCCACAATATACACACCGCCACCTTGGGTATAAATTTCGTACATTCTTTTGCCTCCTTACTTAAACGACTCAGCCCATTTTAAATTATCGGAGATGGATGCATTGAGCCTACCGGCCAACATTTGTTCAATCATGGTGGTCCGATCAACCAGTGTGAGTAATGTCTGAATTTTTCTATCTTCGGTCATTTCGCGCTTGGCAAGAGCAAGCTTAACCTTCTCAATATTATTCCTAAATGTTTCAATATCTTCTTTAGAACCTGCTGTTTGTTGGTTGGCTGCCGCTTCTAGATCTTTAAGAACGTTCTCCAAATATTCAAACAAGAACTCCATCGCAATAATTTCCGAATATTTATCGAGCTCAAAAAATGAGCTTGCACCAGAATATGTCGAAGAGACGTTAATAATTTTATAGATCGGAATAGCCGTAATATTAAGTAATGCATGCTCTTGAGATGTAAGGCTGGCTCCGGCACTATCTTCGTTGGCAACTTTCTCAACTAAGCCAAGCAATGTCTTGCGCACCCGCTCATTAAATGCCTGATCAGAAGATAATGTATGTGAAGCTCCATCTATAATAGGATTGAGGCATTGCTCTACTTCATCGCATAAAATCACATCAATGGTGCCACCATCTAATAACGTACTGAGCACTTCATTGCTTGTGGCTGTACCAATAATACTCTGATACTGCCCACTGGCATCATCATTATCACCCGTTTTAATCACAATGGTGCCTGAAAGCGTCATAAAAAGCTCCGCCATCTGACGGTCGAAATTACTGCCTGTTCCAAACAATCCAGAATCTCTGATGGATTTCCATGCTAAATTGACGTTCGTGATCTTAACATTATCAAACTCACCATCTTGGCGTTTAAGTGTTTCAGCGCGCTTACCACCACTAGAGCATTGGTGCTTAGAAGCTGCATAATCGGAAAATAATCCTTTTTTATTACCAATAGCACTACAAATTGACTTACTGGCTTCATCATGCTGAGGCCACAAGCCCCCAACAAGTGCAGCTGCTTGCTCACATGAATTAATTTGAAAGGCATTCATCTCCTGTATTATTTTTTGTAGTTCTGATATTTGCTCGGAAATCTGAGGGCTTAACGTCTCCAAGCTTAGCTTAAACGCAAATGCAGCTGCATTCGAACCAATAGCATTAAACAACGAAATAAGCTCATCTGCACTAATATAAGAAAATGATCCTGCAAACATATCAATACCGCCACAGCCGGCTCGGTGACTAGGTAATTGCAAAGACACGAAGTTCTTATTCTTAATGCCATTTCTAATAAATGCATTTCCCAATGAATAATGCCCCGCTGCCTGGCCCTGATAATGACCGCCAGGTGTAATATTGCTTGCCCCGCCCATATCATTCCAAAATTGGCTCATACTATCACCAATACTATCTGCATAGGCAATAACTGGCATTACAAGCACCAACACCATGATGCTGAGTGTCTTAAGTTTAATAGGCATCCTTTTCTTCCTCCTTCATTGTCATGACAGCAATTCGCTGCTCAAGTTCATCCATTGCCATCAAACCATAGCCCACCGGCACAACCGTATTGGTGTATTTATCATACAGCAATGTTGCCGGAACAGGCTTACCAGCCATCCCCATTTTTTGGGCTTGTCCTTGGTTAAATACCGTGTTTGGCCATTGTGGCAACACTCCGCCATCCATCGAAATAGGCATCACGGTTAAATGGTATTTACTGGCAAAAGCATGTAAGATGGGTGAGTATTTTTGGCAATAAATACACGTGCTACTATAAAAAAAGAAAATACCATACCGCGCTTCAAGCCGTTGCACGGCACTTGCTTTGATGTGCTGTTGTTTATCCAGCCACGCCTGATTTCCAACCGTATTAACCGGACGCGTAAGCGTATAGTCAATATCTGGGGTCGTCCAAATAGCTTTTCGCCACGCTGTGGTAAATGCATTTGATGGCTCTAATGCCTTATCACGCTGCGTACGGATATAGTCGATAATATTGTCTTGCGTTGGATACAATACCGCACGTGCAAGCTTCCATTCAAGCTCCTGGCGAACAGCATCACGCTGATCAAGATAATCTTGTGGTGTCATTGCAGATTTAACCGGATCTTCTTCAAGAACTACTTGCTCTTCCTGTGGATCTGGCTCTTCTTGTATCTCAGGGTCACAATAAAAATGCCAGCCAAGTTTTTTTATTTGGCAATCATTCTCGCTCACATCCAAGGCCATTGCACAAGCCGCACTCATACACCACACCAACCAGCCCAGCATCACCTTATTGAGCATAATACACCTCTATTTTCTTGGTTAGATCTTCAACAACACTGGCATCAGCCGGGATGGTTAGATCACCCTCAATGTCTGGATAAAGCTCTGAAAGATCAATATTTGTAAAATCGAGGGACTCTAATTGGTCAACGGTCAACCCCTCACATAACGGAGCTTCAGGGCCACCCCAACCAAGCGAGAGCTGCTGCTTGCCCTGCTGTTGAATGATGCGCGCAAGCTTACTACCATAACAGCAATAGGATTTTTGTTTTTTAAGACATAACCCAAATGCCGAATCACTTGAACAAAAAGCCCCCACATAATGGCACTGACCTTGTTGCACTTTTATTGCCAGATCTTGCTGCGCAAATGAACAGGATGCCAAACTAACATCCTGTCCCCAACCGTCATCTTTGCAGCAATTATTAAAACCACCAATGGTTTTTTCACACCCCATGCCTTGGCCCGAAAACACACTAATATTTTCTGGATCAAAATCAGCACCCACCTCCTTAAGAAAATTCATGTAGGCAAGCCCCTTGGCCATGTTGGTATCGGGCTGGTAATCAATGGTTTCACAATCACCGTGAATACAATATGTCTGGCCAGGACACTTCATCGCCAACGGAGTGGTTTTTCCTGTTTGTGTTTCACACTTATAGGAACGCTCATAATGAGAACAATGACCATCTTGTCCAAGCAACAAGCATGTTTTGGATTGATACTGGCAACGATGCTCCAATTCATCGCAATTATCATACTGCACCCCAGCTTTGCAGGCATATTCATACTCCCACTCCCAGCAATCTTGATACACATCCGTGCCATCAATGTTACGGGTTTGACCCGCTGCAATGCATGATGACGATAATAGCTGGCAATGAGGGTCTGATGCTGGAGCATGGCATGCGGACATGTCTAGCTCGCTCCCTGCCACGGTATATTGACTCTCCAGATGAACAACATTTTGAGGCAACGTCACCGCAACACCGCACTGATAAACGTTTGTAAATGTCTTACACTTGCCATCGGAACCCTTTGCGCTGCACTGACTATTAATCTGTGAGCAACCTGGGGTGGATGCAAGCGGCGCACAATAGTCGGTGTAACTTTCAGACGGGCATGCATAGGTGTAACGATAATTCCAGCAGCGCGTCACGGAAAACCCATTAATTATTTTGGTAGCATGATCGGTGCAGACATGATTAACCTTCACACAATCTGCTGCGTGACTTGATACAGCGCACAGCATACAAATCATTGCAATAATACCACCGAACTTCATGACTCATACTCCGCACAGCCATTGGACCATACCTCTTGCCACTGGGAACAACATGATTGCTTGGTCTGAATTTGTACCCAGCCTTCTCCTGCGCCGGCTACCTCTACTTTCATGGTAAGGGTATTTAATCCCTCCACAATGTAAGGCTTTAGATCAATATTGACTTGCTGAACCCAACTTATACCAAGTTCGCACGGCCGAACATTTGTTCCCAAATCAACCAACTGGCCATCCTCTGTTATTTCAAGCTGCGTACCTGCAAATGGTCCCAAGAAAACCTGATGGCCATTGAGTGTAATCAACATAAAATCATCATACCCAACTCGCGTTAGCTCAAAGGTCTCAATAGTATCAATATTATTGAGACTAAACGTAGTAACACGTTCATACATTGAGCAATAACCAGTCCATATATTATCTGCAATTGCACCAATGGTAAGGATACCTTGTGAATAATTCCACGCCATATCTGCGGCAATAGAGTTTAATACCACACCACCGGATGCACACTCTCCTTCTGAAATACAGGTAAGGGTAAGTCTTTTGTCACACGATTTATTTTCTGTATTACGCTCTTTTATGCACTGATAATGATGCTTGGCATCCACATGAACAACTTGTCCAACCGTACATGCCTGGTGCGATAATTGTGAATATTCATCACATGTTAGCATGCTGGTTTGCGTTAACGCCTCACCACCTTCTTGCACACAATCTTCATACCGACCGGTAAGTGAATCAATCATGGCTTGCGGATCATTCACAATAGCGGACGTCTTGCTAAAAATAGGACTTGTGCCCTTATCTAACACAAATTCTGGTCGGGTATCATGGGACTCTTTAATTAGCTTGGCTGCATCCGAATGCTGTTGCGCCTTCACAGCCTCATCATACATATTACTATTGATCAAGGATGTTTGTGGCACATCAGACGTGGTGTAGGCTGGCACTGTTTGCTGCAAATCTACTTGCGAAGATGGTACAAACGGATCAACCGAATGTATAAAATCGTTCGCCTTGGTCTTAGCGGACGTCATATCAGCAGCAGCACCAACCTTGCCTATCAACAACACCAACAAGAAAATCCATCGCATCATGGCGCCCTCCTCAGTGCTAGTAAATAGTCTTGAGCAACCTGATTTGCATGAACACCCAAAGAGACAAATTGCTCAAGCGCATAACCCAGCGTCACATCTCCTGCAATTTTGTCATGCCGCGGGGTCAGGGTACATGCCTGATTAAAGCAAGGATGTTCATCGGTCGGGTTGATAACAAATGTGGGTACGGCAGTAACATCATACATGGCAAATAACCGTGGATCGATTACAGCAGAAATCCCTTTTTGTGATAGTAAAGCAGCTGTATCCTTGAGGGAATGATTCACAAGGCCTCTCATAACCAATAGCCCTCCAATTTTTTTGGCCTGTTGATCAAGCTGCTTAAGACTAGCGGTAGGCATCGACACCGATACAAAAATTAATAGTTGATTGAGCTTAGGAACTTGTTGTTGCGCTTGTGCAAGAGGCTTTGCATAACGCTGCAATAATCCATTGGGGCTTACCCCTTGCGTAGCACCTACCGGCGATGCAATCGCCATCACTGCACTCATCATTATCATCACCTGACATAATTTAGAAAACACAGCAATTCCTCTTTCTCCAAATTAAATACCCAAAATCTTCTCCTATCACCGGCAACTCTTTTGCAGCTTCATACAGCACCGAACTCTTGCCCAATGGTGCACACCCGCCATCACCTGTAGTAGGCACTGGGTTTGTCATTTGAGTACGGTACTGACTTTTTTTGATCACTGGCATGGGATAAGGCTGGCACAAGGCCTCCTCTCCAGAAGTTCCCGGAAGTAATAGCTGGCGATGAAGTTTGTAGATCATTTTTTCGGTGGCAAGCAAACTGGACTGCACACCATTAACATGTGCCTGCACTTTACCATTCATTGGGTACATACCGCCCTGGCAACCTGCGCACCAAAATAATGCATCAAGCGGCAAGTGAGTTGTGGCCGCTACACAATCGGCTGCACATGCAGCATGTGCAATAGGATGACTAAATAATATTGCTTCTGGATTCAGCAAAAAGGTTAATTCATCATCCAACCATAATGGGTCCAGTTCTGTAACATAGGCAATGTCAAAACTGGACGCCTCCAAACATGATAAGTCGGTAAGCAAATTAAGCCAATATAACAACGGATACACATACCAATGCACATACCAGGTAGCATTATATTTATCATTATTACCCGGCGCCTTACCTGTTCCCAGGTCAAGTCCCGCATCTATTTCCATGCCTCCTAAATTGACAAAGCAAAATGGCCGCTTGGTCACATCCACCAACCTAATGGGCTCCCAAAATCCTGCAGCAATACCAATCCTAGGAAAAGGCTGTGAGCACGCACAAATAGGAGAAGAGGGGTTTGGAGTATCGGGCTGGCTCCCCGAGACAAGTTCGGTTGAACCAATGGTAATCGGAAATAAGCACTCCCAGCAAATATCTGAAATTGGATTCGGAAACTTACCCGTACAATTTACCGCAGATGCAAATGCTCCACTTAATACCACAACCACCCAGACACTCACACAGACCAACCACTTCATGGCGCCACCTCCGTGATTTTGATATGATGTGCTTCTTGATATACTATTGCAGGAACATGCTTTATGCCAAACCGGGTTACTAATTTCCCTCCTTGGTCAAAAAACAACTGGCGCTTATGCTGCTTCATCAAATCAATAATCGGACCATCTACCAAAATAATCTTGCTCGGTTTGGTTTGAGTGAACGCCCACATCACCTGCTCACGATCTTTACCATCAATAAATAAAAGCTGATTACTAAGACTAATATATTCTAGTGGATTAACGCGTGTACCCGCCTTGTGAAGAACCTGACCATCATGGTCCTTAATATCCGACCTGACAGTAATGGTTGGATCAACCAACCAAGTTCTGTTCTTGATGGCTTTACCAATACCTTTAACTGCAGGCGGATGGTGGACAAACTGCTTAGTATCTAATTGCATTTGCTTGTGTAGCTGTTCAACCTTGCCACTTGCCTGCATTGCTTGCAATTGCTGCTTGATGGAAGCAAGCAAGTCTACTTCTAGAATTGGATACACGGTACCATGTACTCCCAAATCCTCAGCACTGGCGCTAGAGAATTGGAATAGCAGTACCAATAACCCTATTCTCAGAGATCCAACCAATCTGGCGGTATCGAGAGTCATAACTATCCTTATGTGTGGTGTACACAAAATAGTTACCCTTAGGGATACTGCCTGTAGGCCCAGGATAAAGTTGTTCATTGGTTCGGCTGAAAGACTTTGCCTTACCGATTAATTGTCCATTAATGTAAAAATTATTGTGAGGATCTTTGCTTACTTTATCGCCTTCAACTCCACCTACAATCTTAATAAATGTTTGCGTGTAATAAGGATTTTCTGGGGGCGTAAATGCAATATACTGACCTGCCACGCTTGGTAGCGCACCCTTTTTGACCAAATAAACTAAATCGGGCAATGAGGGTGTCACACCACCAATCAATATAAGATAGTGACTTACGAACCAGCCCCAACTAATCATACAAATCACTGTAAGCATAAGTAAGTAACGACCACTTGCCCTCATTCCTTACCTCCATAACCAGCATCAAGTAATGCCCTTACCTGACCAGTAATATCCTGACCACCCCAGATAGCTGCCTCTTTGGGAACAATCACCAAATGCTCTTGATGAGCAAGTTTCTGGCAAATAAATTCAAGTCGTTGGGTATAATCTGCCACATGACTCTCTAATGCCTCATCTTTTAGTGATGTTGTGGCAGACGCAACCACAAACTCCTTAATGAGCTGCTTAAGGTCCAATGTCACCACCGTAGGCGGAGGCGATGAAAACCACAATAACCAGCACATCAAAACTGATATCATTGTTGACAGCACCACTGTAACACTAACCATCATTACTTTTTGTTTCATAAGCGTCCTTCCTTCTTAACAACTAAAACCAATCTAAAACATGCTCTTTATCTGTTTGGAGTTGACGTTCATCATTGGATTTCACATCATGTGAGGGATCTGAAGTATCATCGCTTTGCGATGTATCTTCTTTCGTCATGGCAGGTTCGAACCCCTGTGCAATAACAGGCCTGGGCACATAATCGATATCTACTTTTGCCACCGGATAATCCATCCCAAATCGTATATAGGCCGTAAGGTTGGGCAGGTTCATTACTTGCGTAGGAAGAATAAGATTTTGCAAGCTACGCTGTGTATTAATGTTAATCCCATCACGCATTTCATGTGCACCGTATGACAACCCTTCTTTAAATTCTTCGGTTTCACTACTTCCCAAACTATCGGCACTCATGCGAGCGGTATCTGCATCGGCACTCTTAAAGACCAACCGAGTTTGACATAAACCGCTGGTGGCCCTGGCTACATCATGACCATATATCGCCTGCAATTGTGGCATTACCTGCAACCCTAACACAAATGCACCACCAAATTGCCTGCTCTCAGCAAGTCCTGCTTGCAAACTTGGCAAATAATGTAACGAGGGCAACTCATCTAAAATAACCCAAATTCTTCGGTCTCTGGATTGATCCAAGGATAATAATGCATTAATAGCAATTTCTAGCCATGTGGAGATGAGTGGCCGAATTGATGCATGCTGGTCCGCCCGCGACGACACAAACATAAAATTGGATGTTGTTTCATCCTTGATCCAATCCCGTATTGAGAACGCACCATCACCATCGGATAAAAATTTCATTGCACCAACATTGGTCGAAATAACCGACATCACACTAAGTGCAGTCTTGGGTGATTGTTCATCAATAATGGCTTGTGCAGGCGTACCTTTTACCAATTTTGCAAGTGGCTCAAGGTCAGTCTTAAGAAGATTATTGAGCAAGGTTTTATTATCCATCGTGCCCTGTTTGGCTAATTGACTACAAACCGAACTAAAAATAACCCGTGCAGCATTGGTCCAAAATGGATCAACAGTACCTTTCTCAGTTGGCATTAAAGCCGCAGCCATCGTATCAAAATGCGATGCGGACGTACCTTCATTAAATACACTCCATGGTACTGATCGGGCATCCAGCGGATTCAGAATCACGTCTTTATCTTGGTCATAAAACCACTTAATGTAACTACCTGTGCGATCGTAAATAATCGCCCTATCCCCACGCTTTCTGATTTGACTAATAAGATCCGATAACACCACAGTCTTTCCTGACCCTGGACCGCCAGTTATCCACGTATGTTGACTCTCACTATGGGCTGGATATTCTACACCTGCAAGTTGATAGGAATTAGCCTTCGCTTTCTTATTGTCCTTCGCGATTCTTGCCTTAAGTTCCTCGACATTTGCTATTTCTGCGCCTCGGATTTTTCCTGGCGAACCAAGTCTTCTACCTTTGCTAATAAAATAACCAACAATCCCCACAAATAAGAAACTTATCGCAGTAAGAACCAATATTAATCCATCATAAAAAACTTGCCATACATGCTCGGCCATCCCTTTAACCGGAGGATGCGTAACTAATCTGGATGCTCTGATCTCATCTTCCTGGCCTGATATTCTCGTAACTGCTAATTTTTCATCCCCCTTGCCCGTAGAAACTTTAAATGTTGCTAAATAATATTTTAGTGCCACATCACGTTCAAAATCTGTTGTGTTACTATATACATAAACCGGAACAGATAGCAGCAAGATCAGCAAACCAATAACCCACAAAAAATACATCACCTGGCGTACCATACGAACCGAGTGTAATGTTAATTGCCCTCCTCTAACAAAATCGCCCATCTATTGCTATGCTCCACTTTTAATTGTTTGGGCAACTTGCGAAACTGCATCCTGAATAGAAAACCCTTGTTCAAGTAATGCTTCAAGTTGAGCAAAATCTTTACCGGTAGAGCTATATAATGCCATTGAAAATGGATCTAAAATTAAACGCCCAACCACTTCAACTCCCGGGCCTTTTATCATTACTTCTGAATAGCGATTTTGTACCACATGAAGCGACTTCATCATTCGCTCAGTACCTGCATTCATTACCAATTTATTGTTCTTTTTAAGCTGTTCAATTGACTCTGGATTCTGAGCAAGCAAACAATACCAATCGGTGTTTTCTATTGCTGCAGTTGCTGCTGGATTCTTATAATAGTCATTCATTGATTGTGTACCGGTTACAAGATTACCACTATATTTTCTTGCTCGCCTGGCAACGCCTTCAATAAATTGTCCTGTTGCTTGACCATGCAGCAAATCCCATGCTTCATCAATCAAGAGCGTAGTGTTCACACCCCGATCCCTATACATCTCTTCGGTCACCACAAACATCAGTAGCATCATAACAATACCTTGAAGATGCTTTCTAGACTTCAACTCCGAAAGCTCAAAAACAACCAAATAATTGTCCAGCCTAACATTCGCCTGTCCTTCAAAATATTTTCCAAACACACCTTCAGACGTAAAAGGCAGCAACATCGTACCTAAATCTTGTGCTCTTTTATCACCACTTTGACACAAATAATCTTTAACCGTGGTGATTGTTGCACCATTTCTCTTCTCCTGCCAGGCAGCATGAATAGCCTTCTCGATAAACGCATTTTCAATATCATCGGTTGGTCTGGTGGCACGACACATTTGTCTCACCATTTGGTTAATAAGAATCATCACATCTGTATGATACTCATGGTCTTTTTCTATGCTTTCTAAATTAACCAACGAAAATGGATTTAAACAAAGCTTATTTTTACTCGTAAACTCAACAAATGTTCCCCCTTGAAGCGTACAGCTATGCTCAAATGAATGTCCATCATCAATGACTACTACTCTTCCACCTGCACCGCACATAGAAGCAACAAGATCCTGCATAAAGACCGACTTACCCGCACCTGACTTTCCAATAACAGCAACGTTATAGTTCCCACCTTGATTTTGGAATGGATTCCAGAACATCGGCTGTCCTCTGCGACCAATTAACATCAAGTATGGCTTGTTCATTCCTTTCCATTCACCTTGCAAAGGCATGACATTTGCACAAGTCCATGACAACATTGTTTTCATACGCCCCAAACGATCTAGATCACTTGCCAGCCCTTCCCCTAAGGTCATTGGCAACATGGTCATAAATGATTGCAAATGCATGTATTTATCCCTTGCAAGTAACCATCCCTGAGAACTGTATAATTCACGTATTTTAGCTTCTATTTGATCTGCCATTCCTTTGGGGCAAATAGCAACCACCTGATAATAAGCTTTTACCAAACGCTCACCAGACTGCATCTTCATTCTGACAAACCCCCAATCTTTAGCTTGTTCAGCAAGCTCTGGCATATAACGCGCAATACCCGTACCTAATTGTTGCGCAGAACGTGATGCCTTTAAAGATGCTTTGGTTTTGGATTTATCATGATTTATAGTGGTAAATGAAAACATGGTAATAAATGGACACGGAATTTGAAGCATGTTTTCATCAAAATCACCAATCAGACTAGACGAGCTCCACTGTGTCCATACTTGCGGATAGTTCCGTACAGAAAAACTTCTGACCTCAAATTCATCATCGTGAAGTAACAAATGATGCGGGGTTACCGCAATTTTTGCTTCAGGACTGGCAATTTGTTTATTAATTGCCATATCAGGATTATACGCTACATAAGGATTATAAATATCCTTATTGATGTTGAGTAACTCTCCAATAAGTTCAATAAAACGCTGTGGCTTAACCGTCAAACAGTTCATAGATAATGAGTTCATAGTACTCTCTATCACCGAACGAAGGCTGGCCAACATTTTAATATCCGCTGCCCTTGGACGTGTTCCATCTTTCTTTAATGGCACAGAAATCGCTACCATTAAGGTAAAATCTCTGATCACAAATCCTCGAGGATATTCATCCGTACCAAAAAATGAATTCCATACATATTGCTTTAAATATTCCAGGCGATTCACCGCCAAATTACTATATACACCACCTGTTTTTTGACGCTCAGCTTTCCATTCATCAAACACTGGGCCAACTTTGGGTGATGCATAATTGATAAACTGCACCGACACATTCTCGGGCAATTGATGCTTAACCATCGATGTGATGGTTTTGACTGTTTTATCCGTGGCTCCTACCAGAGGTGTTGCTTCAAGCACAATACCAATGCTCTGAGTGTTAATATAAATATCATGTTGTTGATCGTACGCTCGATAAGGTAGAAGCTCTGCTATGGAATGAAATTCTGTTTCTTTTCTTGATGACTGTGCGTGATCATGGTCTCCAAAGATATCATTAATCATCCGGTATAATGTATCAAACATACCATCATCTCCACTTGCTCTGACTATCGACAAAATACACTACACTCTGATCATGGCGATTATTGTACTTATCTACAAATGGTGCGAACCAAACCTTCCCCACACGCTCTTGAGTTCTGTGTAATAACACCTCATCATCTTTGTGCATAAAGGAAGGGCCGCTTGTTGGAGCAAGAACGCGTACTTGGGTGTTTTCGCTTTCTGGAACTGGCTTTTCTTGGGTATTAGCTTTTACATCTGCTTGGCTTATTGTAAGACAACTTTGACCATCAACGACAGGAGTAGCACACCCCCACGAAGAATGAATATTATTACTACAACCAACGCACAGCAACATCGCTAAAAGCCCTATGGTTCTTCTCATTTTATTTCCTCCTTTTTCTACCATCTAAATACACGCCTTCATGAAACACCAATTCCACATCAATCCCAGCTGCAATCGTGATGACTGGCTGATATTGTTCGGCCCTATCAATTAGATATTGAGCAACTCGGTCCGTTGAAGATTCGATTCCCTGGCCAATTCCTTGACCTATAATATCTTTTGTTTTTGGATCTTGTGTGGCAATACCACCAACAACCGTTGCAGGCGTAGCCATCTTTTGCGCAACACCACTACCCACGCCACCAGCTAGCCCTGCAAAAAATGATTTGATAACCAAGTCACCTTCTCTGCTTGTTACTGGCCCTCGTACACCCGCCTTACCAACTGCCGATGCATACCCTTTGACATTTGTTTCTATTACCGAACCTTTATCGTTGGCGCAGGTCATTTTTAATAATCGGACAAACACTTTCTCGCTAGAAAGATCTCCTGATGCAGCTCCCGTAACAACACACCCCTTGATGTCTATTTCCAATTCATCATTCTCATGCAAAGCACTAAACGCATTACCATTAATTCGAAACAAAATAGGCCTGGGATCGGTTTGAGAAGAAATGCCAACCGACGCATCTACCCCAGAAATAACAACCGCCGACACATAACTACCCGCCGGTAAGAATTCGTTTGTGTTATAGTAATGAAAATTCTCTCGCCCCCCTTGTAAGGTAAATGTCACATCTTGTATTCCACCATCAAAAGGATATGTGGCGCTCTGGGCAGGTGTAAATGGTCCTGAGTCATCAATTTTCTTTGGCAATATAGACGACGGATACGTATCATTTTGTTTATGCTGTTGCCTTCCCAATTCATCAATACGATCATGCAACATTTCAATTTGTTGATAATAACCATCCACAATAACTTTGTGATCCAGTACCTCTTCTGAGTTTGCCTGAAGCTGACGTAATTCTTCTTTCAATTGTTGATTATCTTGGATAACAGCCTCAAGTTGCTGACTCACTTTATCAATATTTTGCAACTTTGACTCAGCCATCTGTAGCCATCTATCTTGAGCAGTAGCTCCGTCGGTTACATCTGCAATGGTTATTTTTCCCTTTGGTTCATCCAAGCTAAAGGGAATTTCTTCTTGCGAAGATCCCGTTGCAAAAAACATGGTTGATACCAAAAGAAAAAACAGCACCAATGAAATCATGAAAACAAGCTGCTGTCTAAACCTTGCTTTACTAGGGTCAGACCAATCTTTAAATGATGTCACAATCCCCTTATTCATGACCTATCCCCAACGATATAAATAGTTGTACTTGCCCCTGGCTCAAGCACATCATGATCTAACTTTATTGCACGTACGTGCTCATCAGCAAACATTGGCTCTGAAAGATGAACCGGTGTATCACTTTCATTCGTCACTTCATAAATCCCTGCCGTATATTTTGTCCCCTGATAACGCACCTTTAATATAAAAAGAAGATGGTCAGCTGGCGCATCCTTGATCATTGAAACATGACTAACGCTATATTCAGGAACGACTTGCCCTTGACCCATTAACTTGATCAGCGTAACGAGCTCTTGTTTATAGGCAAGGGGCTCGTTATCATCTTTGAACGATTGCTGACTCACAATAGCCGGATTGTTAATAAATAATTGCTCTGAAGGCACATCTGTTGGCACAAGTAATAATTTATAGGTGTAACCTTTTTCACTAATAATGAAGGCATTGAGAGGTTGCCCTTGATTCTCCGGCAACGTTCTTACATAAACATCACCACTGGTTTGGTCATTTATAAATTCAAATTTCCCTTTGTTTGCCTTCACTGACATAATACGGTCGCCCACCAACGAAATACGACTAATATCCTGAGCCGAAATGGTGCCTGTTACCTCAGCGTTGCTGGAAACAATTTTAATTTGTGTTGCAAAAGCAAATTGCGCCACACAACACAAGATTCCCAATAAAAGCTTAATCCTCAACAATCTCACTAAATCCTCCTATGGTTAATTTTGCGCCCGTATAGTCATAATGAATCTCAAATAAACGCTTTTTATGTGCCGTAAGCGAACTACCAATAAACGTGTAAAAATCGCCTTGAATGCGCACAAGCAAGTTGTTTTCATCAACCACCATTGAACTGGGGTAAAAGACGGTACTAACCTTGCGGGTAATTACGTCATGTTGTAGTTTGTACAACTCTTTACTTACTTGACCATAGGCTGACGGATGTACCAACTTAAGTACGGTGTCAGTCATGTATGAAACATTTTTGGGAGTAAGATTGAATAAAGTAGTCACAACGTCTCTACTCATATCTTCTAAATAACTTTTGGAAATATTCTTATCGGTAATCCGGTATTCTTTTGCAATCACACTTGGTGTAACCACCACAATCGTATCTTTAAACAACAACACCAATGACAATACAATAATCACTAGTATCAACGCCATATTAAGCAATATCGTAACATTGCGCTGCTTAATAAGACGGGATAACTCCACATTTAAACTGCTTAACTCCATAACACCATCCCTATCCGTAATATGTTCGAATATAAGAGGGCGGAGTAGCTTTTAAATTCATAACCCCTGCAGGATAAAACCAATACATAGAATAGATATGAAGATTAGCCTGCTCAGAGCCTTTAAAACGTTTCCAACAATATAACGACAATAGGCTGGCAATAAACCCTATTAGAAATAAGTCCAAGAAAAAATATAGGACGATAAAAGGCACCAACATCACCATCATCTCATCCGTCGAAAGAAACAAAAAACGCTCAGGCTCGTCCAACCTTTTAGGAATATAATACATCTGAGAATCACTGCTCATTACCATTCCCCCTTTAAAACTTTGGTTAATGGTTATATAACAGCAGTAATGCCTGTCTGCACAACGGCAACACCCATTGATGACATCATGCCAACACCAATTGCAGAGGCTACTGCATATGGGTTAAACTTTAAGATACTTCCTAGCATGGCAAAGCCCAAGGACAAAGCAGCTACTAACTTACCACCTGTTCCGCCAATAATTTCAGAAACCCGAGATTCTGCAGCTTTAAATTCTGTTCCACCTGTACCCGCCAAGC
>CALCTU010000044.1 GCA_937907045.1 uncultured Alphaproteobacteria bacterium | reverse complement strand
TGGCAACACTTAGAATTCTGTCTGGCTTAGGAGTTCTTATTTATGGTGGTGTTGGTGTTGCTGCTATGTTGTTTCATGGTCAGTTTTTAAACTACTCTATGTTGGCTGCTGACAGAGTTGAAGGGCAGAAATTAGGTATTTTAGTCATAGAGTTAGGGGTTGGACTAACAGTATTTGCAGTGATGCTGCTAATCTATTATGTCTTTAGCCAAAAAGTTTTGGAGCGCTGATGGAATATATTTACCAACATTATAATTATTGGGTAGCTGTATTGCTGATGATGATTGGCTTTTACGCTGTCATTACTTCTTATAATTTGGTTAAGAAGATGATTGGCCTTGCTATTTTCCAAGTGTCAGTGCTGTTGCTGTATATTTCGGTAGCCTTTGTCAAAGGTGGATCATCTCCTATTATTGTTGACGGACAAAATCTTTATATGAACCCATTACCACACGTGCTTATGCTTACTGCTATTGTGGTGGGAGTGTCTGTGATGGCAGTGGGGTTGGCCCTTATTGCGTGTATAAAACGCGAGTATGATACCGTAGAAGAAAATGAAATGATGGCAATGGATGCATCGCTTAATGAACAAGAGCGCCAAGCTGAGGAGGTATCTTAGATGATTGTAGCTAACCTTCCAGCATTACAGATTATTATTGCCCTTTTATGTGCACCGATTTGTGCCATTATTAATGATGGTAGATTTGCTCGTTTTCTTGCATGTGCGGCCAGTCTAATTAGCCTTAATGTTTCGATTTTGCTTTCTATTATGGTGTATCATGGTGGTGTACTTACCTATGAACTGGGTGGTTGGCAGCCTCCTTTTGGTATTGAATATCGCATTGATGCCCTTACTTGTCTTATGCTTGTATTGGTTAGTTTTATTGGTTCTGTGACAAGTATTTTTGCCTCTCGTCAGCTAGATAAAGATATTGATCCAAGCAAGCACAGTTTATTTTATTGTCTCTATTTATTGTGTTTTGCTGGGTTGCTGGGAATTATTATTACAAATGATGCATTTAATATTTATGTCTTTTTGGAAATTTCCTCATTAGCCACCTACGCAATTATTGCAATGGGGCGTGATAGGCGTGCGTTACTGGCGTCGTTTGAATATTTAATTTTGGGAACCGTTGGTGCAACCTTTATCCTGATTGGTGTTGGCCTACTTTATATGATGACCGGTACGCTGAATATTTCTGATATTGCGCTTAGAATTTATCCGGTTCTGGACACCACACCCATTATTGCCGCACTTGCCTTTCTTTTTATTGGCCTGCTACTTAAGATTGCCATGTTTCCTTTACATATTTGGCTTACCAATGCTTACACAAATGCTCCAACATTTGTGTCGGCCTTTCTTTCTGCAACAGCTACGAAGGTGAGTATATACTTATTGATCCGCGTTATTTTTGCTGTGTTTGGATATAAATATGTTCTAGAAGATTTAGACGTAGGCTCATTGCTGATGGTTCTTGCTACCATTGCTATTGTTGCAGGTGCCGTGATGGCTATTTTTCAGCATAATGTGAAGCGTATGCTGGCATATTCTTCTGTGTCTCAAATAGGGTATATCTTATTAGGAATTAGCCTTGCGTCGCAAGCGGGTATGACAGCTGCTATTGTACAATTATTTAATCATGCCATTGCTAAGGCTGGTTTATTTATGATTGTTGGATGTATTGCCTATCATATTGGGGCAGAGCGGCTTTCGCAGTTTAAAGGAATTGGCAAGTCTATGCCGCTGATGGTTGTGTGTTTTGTTATTTGCGGTGCCAGTCTTATAGGTGTACCGTTGACTGCTGGTTTTATCAGCAAGTGGTATTTGCTAACAGCATTGTGGGAATTATCGTTGTGGCCAGTGATGGTGGCAGTGCTTATAAGTTCGCTTCTTGCTGTGATGTATGTTTGGCGGGTGGTTGAAGTGATGTTTTTTCAATGTTCTGAATGTGATGGTCAGACCAAACATTCCCTTCCACTGGTGATGGTGGTAATGGTTGTGCTGATGACATTGCTGGTACTAACGTTGGGTGTATACAGTCAGCCTTTAACCGATGTTGCACTCAATATAAGTGCACAATTATTTGATCTACTTAGGTAACTATTTTAAAAGTGGTATATAAACAGTGTCTGAATCAGAAATCGCATTACTGACTATTATTACATTGCCGCTGCTGGCTGGAATAGTGAGCTTTGCTGTTGATCATGCCAATTTGCGTGAGGCTGGTATTATTACGGTAGCTGTGGTGACTTTGTACAAGGTTTCTGAGCTTCTTATTCAGGCGCATGGGCAGACATGGACGATTCCTCAGGTTGATTTAGTGGAGCTTGTTCCAGGACTGAGTCTAGGGTTTTCGATAGAGCCTTTAGGTATGATATTTGCAATGATTGTTGCCATTTTGTGGTTGGTAACAACTATTTATGCAATTGGCTATATGCGTGGCAACCATGAAGGTTATCAGGGACGGTTCTTTGGCTTTTTTGCCATTGCTATTTTTGCTGCATTTGGAATTGCTTTTGCATCAAATCTATTTACGTTATTTGTATTTTATGAGGTGCTAACACTTTGTACATATCCGTTGGTGGCGCATAATGGTTCTGACGATGCAAAACGCGGCGCAAGAGTTTATCTGGGCATTTTATTAGCAACGTCGTTGTTATTCCTGTTGCCTGCCGTGCTAATGACTTGGCTGTATACTGGTACCGTTGATTTTATTCATGGTGGTATTGTTCAAGGTAGTGTTTCAGATGGTATGGCAGCGTTTTTACTTGCATTATTTGTTTTTGGAATTGGTAAAGCGGCTATCATGCCAATGCATCGTTGGTTGCCTGCTGCTATGGTTGCGCCAACTCCTGTAAGTGCATTACTTCATGCGGTTGCTGTGGTTAAAGCAGGCGTGTTTAGTATGATAAAAGTTGTGGTATATATTTTTGGTACCGATTATTTGCAAGAGCTCATGAGCCTTGGCTGGGCATATGGTGCATGGGTTGTTTATTTAGCAGGGCTGAGTATTGTTGTTGCTTCCACGGTAGCGCTAATGCAAGATGATCTCAAAAAACGTCTAGCATATTCTACTGTGAGCCAACTTTCTTACATAACGATGTCAGTATTTGTACTGGCTCCAATATCGGTGACTGCGGCTGCTTTTCATATTGCTGCGCATGCCTTTGCCAAGATTACATTGTTCTTTGCGGCAGGGTCAATTTATACAGCAGCCCATAAAAAGAAAATTTCTCAATTATCGGGTATTGGTAGGGCAATGCCAATTACCATGGTGGCATTTACTATTGGTGCTCTTTCAATGATTGGCGTACCTCCTACAGTTGGGTTTATTAGCAAGTGGTATATGTTAGAAGGTGCTTTTCAGGTTGAGCAATTTTTTGTAGTTGGTGTTTTAATTGTTTCAACCGTGCTGAATGCGTCCTACTTCTTGCCAGTGGTGTATAAGGCATTTTTTGAGGAGCCTGACAAACCAATTACACATAAAGAAGCGCCATTACCAATTTTGTTGGCAATTAGTTTTACGGCATTAGCAACATGTATATTATTTCTTGTGCCGGATTTGTTTCTTGATTTAGCAAATGCATTGAAGGGATAAGGATAGTGAGTGTTAAGCAAAAATGTTGGTTAATATTTGGTATATTACTTACTGCCAGTGTGGTTGCTGAGTATTGGATGCACCCCCATCCGCATTTTGAGGTTGATGGACTGCCAACCTTTTATGCCGTATACGGTTTTGTAAGCTGTGTGGTTATTGTTCTGGTGTCAAAACTTTTGGGGTTTGTCTTAAAAAGAAAAGAAGATTATTACGTTAACCAAAAGAGGGATAGATAATGGCCTTTTGGACGTTGATTTCTCCTGCATGGGTGATGTTTGCCGGAGCAGTGTTGCTTGGAATATTTGGTTCCAATATGAAAGTGAGACATATGCTGGTTCTGGGCACGCCGGTGTTGGTGTTGTGTCATGTTTGGATGTTAGCATCTAAAGCTACGCCAAGTCAGGTGATTTATGAAGTGGCTAGCTTTGAATTGTTGCCGGTTACAATGCATGATTATACGCTTATTTTTGCTACAATATTTTCCATTGCAGCATTTGCAGGTGGGCTTTTTGGCTTATTACAAAGTAAACGTATTGAACTAGTATCGGCATTTATCTATGCCGGAAGTGCCATCGGAGTGACCTTTAGTGGGGACTTAATTAGTTTATTTATCTATTGGGAATTAATGGCTTTAGGGTCAACACTTGTGATTATGGTGAGTAACCATGAACATGCCAAAGCAGCTGCGCTCAGATATGCCTACATGCATCTGTTGGGGGGTGTGTTGTTGATGGTGGGGATTATTGCTTATATGACCCTTTATGATACAGCGGCAATCTCTGCATTTATTGCAGACACACATGCGTTGTTTGATTTCCATCTTACTGACCTTCATACCATTGCTATGTGGTTGATGTTGTTGGGTATTTTAGTAAATGCTGCAGCGCCACCATTTAGTGCGTGGTTGCCAGATGCTTATCCGGTGAGTTCACCCTTTGGTGCCGTGTTTTTGTCGGCCTTTACTACCAAGACAGCCGTGTTTGTATTGCTTACGTTGTTTGCTGGTACACAAATGCTGGTATGGGTTGGAGCCTTCATGATATTTTATGGTATCATTATGGCAATCCTAGAAAATGATATGCGTCGCATTTTGGCTTACAGCGTGATTAATCAGGTGGGCTTTATGATTACCGGTATTGGCATCGGTACCGAGCTTGCCCTTCATGGTGTGGCCGCACATGCTTTTTGCCATATTATTTATAAGGCATTGTTGTTTATGTCCGCCGGTTCCGTATTGTTTATGACAGGTAAAAGCCGTTGTAGTGATTTGGGAGGACTATATCATAGTATGAAACTAACGGCGGTGTGTGGTATTATTGGCGCGCTTGCAATTTCTGCATTTCCTCTTACCTCTGGATTTGTGAGTAAGTCGCTGATTACGTCTGCTGCTGCTAACCAGCATATGCAAGTGATTTGGTTTTTATTGGTTGCTGCTTCAGCAGGAGTTTTCTTGCATGCTGGTATTAAGTTTCCGTGGTTTGTGTTCTTCCAGAAAGATTCGGGTATGCGACCTGAGGAACCTCCGCTGAATATGCGTCTTGCAATGCTATTTTTTGCAGCTCTTTGTATTATACCAGCCATTCCAGGAGTAGCTGAACATACCTTATATGCAATGCTACCACAGCCAGAACATTATGAGGCTTATACTTATGGCCATGTTGTGACACAATTACAATTATTATTATTTTCGGGCTTGGCATTTTTTGCAATGCTTCCGTTACTCAAACGTACCGAAACAATTAGTTTGGATGTAGACTGGATGTATCGCAAGCTAGTTCCATGTGTGGTAAGTTGTTTGATATTACGGCCATACTCAATGCTTGCTACTCCAGTTGCTTTGGTTGCAAAGAGGTTAGTGGGTTGGTCTCAAGCCGGGATCTTTGCGATGTATCACCCTCAAAGTGTGATGTTACGTTCTTGGTCGATTGGCTTGTCGGCTTTGTGGGTAGCTGTATTATTATGTGGTTGGCTGTTATTCCATTATTTATAAAGCATTATATACTCGAATAATACAGGCATAGCTTTCTGTGTTGCCAAGATTATATTCGCCGTTGCTGTCAATGCAGTCATTAGCGGTTTGGTCGGAGCCATCATAACTTCTAATGGTGCCAGTTTGTGGGTCGCCGTCATCAATTGCACCATCAATGCCAGCCGCTTGTTTGGTACTAAATGCTCCTTGTGCAGGTGAATTACTTACAACTTTGCTGAGTAGCAAATACAAAGCATCACTTTCAGAGTCATCAGTTTCAAGATAATAATAAACATTTTTAAATAC
>CALCTU010000043.1 GCA_937907045.1 uncultured Alphaproteobacteria bacterium | reverse complement strand
TCACCCCTACGACTAATAGATTTGCTGCTATCAGGAATATTTGCCCAGACCGCATCTAGTTTTTCACCGGCAATTTCAATATTTTGTTCAACAATTGCTTTTACAGCATCACTGGCTGCTTGAAGGGCTTCTTGACTATTGATTGGCGCATGTACGTGGCCACCTCCATGAGCAATAGCAAGCTGCGATGTCATTGCTACAACGCAAAAAAATGAAAGAATTTTTTTCATAATAACCTCAATTAATGTGAATGTACTTCATTATTATCGTGGGAATGTTCATGACCAGCATGTTCATTATTGATTTTTAAACCAATGAATACCAACACCATCACGATAATAGCAATAATAGCAACTTTAATATTTGATTTAGTCTCTGGTTCCATAAATCACTCCTTTACTAGTGGGTATGGTAATTTCCATCACCATGGTCGTGAGAAGTAGGTTTAAGTTTAATTTTTCTGCCATATTCCTCTAACGAAAGTGACTTCTTAGCTGCTTCCATGTCTTTATGAACATGAGAGTGGTCGTCTTGGTTTATTGGATAATCATCAGGATATTTTGTGTGTTCATAACCGTGAAGCTGCATAAGAAGAAGCATAAAACCAACAATAATTAACCCTACATTTGATGCATTGCTAAAATGCTTGAAAGACTCAGTCTTTCTCCAACCAGATAAGATAAACAGCATAATACTAAGTGCTATAATTTGCCCCACCTCCACACCAACATTAAAGGCTAAAATACGAAGAACTATACCTTCGTCACCAAGTGGTAGCTGCTGAAGTCGTGTTGATAAACCAAATCCATGGATAAGACCGAATGCAAAGACCATTCCAAGCAAACTTGGGGCTTTGACTTGGAAATACTTCTTAAAGCCATCAAGATTATCAAATCCTTTGTAACAGACAGTTAACGCTATAACCGCATCAATTAAGAAGTAATTAGCCTGAATTCCGTATAGTGTTGCAAAGACAAGTGTTATAGAATGACCAATGGTAAAGGCGGTAATAAATTTAACAATGTCTTTAAACTTGGTAAGAAAAAAGATAACCCCAAACAGAAATAATAAATGGTCATAACCTGTAATCATGTGGGTAGTACCAAGTTCGACATACTCCCAATATCCTGCGTCAAGAATCTTCTGTTTGTCAGCTTCAGACATGCCATGTGCAAAAGCTTGGCTTGTCATCAAAAGGCCACAAAGTGTAAAAAATAACGCTCTCATGATAACTCCTATAAATACTTTGTAATTTCTTTTAACTCTTTCATCTTTTTTTTGACTTGCGCAGGTTTTTCGGTGCCGGTAGTTTCAATGCAACCTTCTATATGATCCTGCACAAAAGCTGCCTTGGCTTTGCCAACAGCAGAAAATACTGCTTGCATCTGCTGAGCTACGTCTAGACACGGCCTGCCTTCTTCAATCATAGTTATAATCTTTGCTAGATGACCATTAGCCCTCTTCAGCCTCTTTACAATATCCGAGTGACTTGTATGTATATGCCCCATAGGTAAATTCTACTTTTATTGTATAAAATACAGTTTGCCTTATAACCTATAGGGGAGGATAGGTTGTTGTCAATTGTATTTTGCAAAATACAAACAACACATCCCCCCCCTTTTTTAACCTAGAACCAACCTACAACAACCCAACAATATATCGATGTAACAAAAAACCCACCACCAAGAGTACTAAGCCAATGCCATAGCTAGCCCAGAATCCTAGACCGTATTTCTCTGCTAAAAAGAATGGTATGAAAAACAGCCATGAGATAGGAACTCCTATAAGGATACTTTTAGCAAATGTGATACTTGCTTCCATATCTTTATGCTCTATGTAAGAAAAGGCTAAAGCAAAAAGCGATGCAAGAGGCAATGCAATAATAAATCCTGCTAACTCAGGCTTTTTACTCGCCAACCATGAACTAAATGCAATCGCAATTGCAGCAATAGTCGTTTTAAGAAAAAATAACATTATGACCTCCCTCATATAACGGCAAGTAATAACGCATAACGCCCCAACAGCCAGTTTACAACTGACCCAAGAACGTTACCAACAGTTGCAACAACAAACAATACTAATGCCGAATGATTCCCAGTAACACTTAACCCTACAAGTATTGCCTCTGACTGAATTGGAAGTATGGTTGCTGCAAAAAATGCCGAGGCAAACAATATCACTAATTCAGGAAAATCATTCATTACTCTTTATAAATTTCTGCATTACTTCAGCAACTCTTTTTATGCGGATTGGTTTCTCAATATAGTCGTTCATACCAGCTTCAATACACTTTTCGCGATCCCCTTGAACAGCAGCCGCAGTCATGGCAATTATTACCAACTCTGCCCCCCAATTTGTATCACGAATAACTCGCGTAGCCTCAATACCGTCCATCTCAGGCATTTGGTAATCCATGAAAATAATATCAAAATAATCGCTACCTTTTTCTGTAAGCATTTCTATTGCCTCTTTACCATCATAAGCAAACTCACAACTACAACCAAATAAAGCAAGAACATCTCCTGCTATTTCCTGATTAGGTTTAAAATCTTCCACTATTAATACCCTAGCATTAAACTGCGGCAAGTCTCTTTTTGACTTTAGAAGGTCTTTATCTGCGCGCATCTCACAAGAGGTATCTGTTTTATTTGAAATAATTCTCTCTAATTTTGTAAATAATTCATCTTTATAGATGGGTTTAAGCAAGTAATCATTAAATCCCACCTCTTTAAACGTATCAAAATCACCCATTCTTCCCATAGCAGTAGCAAGCACTAAAATAGTATCTTTCATTTCTTCATGCTTTTTAACCCAATGTGCAAAATCTATACCATCCTTATCTTGCATATGATAGTCTACTAAACAGATATCAAATGGCTCTTTTTTTTGATGTGCATCCAACATTTTTTCTATAGCCTCATCTACACTGGAAGCACTTTCGTACCTAATATTTTCTGCACCCAGAATTGTACCAATAATTAGGTGGTTCACCTTAAAATCATCGATCACTAGAATTTTCTTGTTCTTAACGTCTTCTGGGATTGGCTTTGATTCTATGTTGTGATTAATTATATCCAATTCAACTTCAAACCAAAAATTGGAACCTTCACCTTCTTTACTTTCAACACCTATTGTCCCACCCATTAACTCTACAAGCGTTTTACATAACGAAAGTCCTAAACCGGTACCACCATATTTACGAGTAGTTGAAGCATCCACTTGTGTGAATTTATCGAAGATAACACCTAATTTATTTTGTGGAATACCAATGCCATCATCCTTAACCTGAAATTTAATTTTGGCTTTATTATTCTCAACGCCCAGAAGATCAACTTCTATCAATATAGTACCATCTTTCGTAAACTTAATAGCGTTACCCAACAGATTAAGAAGTATTTGCCTTATTCGGGTAGGGTCCCCCTTAACCGCCAAAGGTAATTTGTTATCTAATTTAACCGCTAGCTCAACATGATGTCCAATGGCACGAGCCTCCATCATTTGTACTAACTCTGTTGTCAGCGCACTTATCACAACAGGTATTTCTTCAAAGAGAATTTCACCTGCTTCAATTTTTGCAATATCCAGTACATCATTTATAAGCGAAATAAGAAGATTACCAGAAGCATAAATAGTTTGCGCATAACGTCTTTGATCTTCACTTAACTCAGAATTAAGTAATATTTCAGTCATACCTATTACACCATTCATTGGCGTACGTATCTCGTGACTCATATTACTTAGAAATTCGCTTTTTGCTTGGTTTGCTCTTTCTGCTTCCTCTTTTGCCTTTATCATATCCTGAAGATATTGTTGATTTTGTCTTTCTAGTTCTCTCTTTTGTAACGACTTCTTAATCACTGATGGTAATAATTTTAAATAGCCTTGGTTAATATCTTTAACTAGATAATTAGCAGCACCAAAATGCATCGCTTCTACTGCTAATTCTTCATTACCATTTCCTGTCAGCATAATAACCGTAGGCTTATCATTATCATTAGAAGAAATTTCTTTAATCACTTCCATGCCATTTTTTTCAGGCATTTCATAGTCAACTACTATAATATCATACTTACCTGATTGATATTTTTGGGTACCCTCAATTCCATCTCTAGCACACTCAACTTGAAATCCCAACTCTTCCATTTCGTTACGTAAGAGCCCTGCCAACCCTTCATCATCTTCCATGTAAAGAATCTTTATTGCTTCATCCATATTATATTTCCCCCTTAACTTGCCATACCCCTTTTAACCATCAATACTCACTTTGTTTTAGGTATTTTCACCAATGATAACATAATGCCTAACTTTTTCATCGCATCCTGAAACTCATTATATTCAACAGGCTTCTTAACATACACATTACAACCCAAGCTATAACAACGCTCTACTTCTCGTTCGTCTTCAGTGGTTGTTAACATACAAACAGGAGTACGCTTTGTTTTTTCATTTAAACGTAATTTTTCTAGAATTTGATACCCATCCAAGCCAGGTAAATTGAGGTCAAGCAATATAACTGCATAAGCTGGCAATATTTCATCTTTATTTGCCAATATAGCATCCACAGCCTCTTGCCCATCATCAAAATGAATAATATCATTTGTAATACCGGCATCACGCAAATTTTCCTTTATTAATCCCGCATGGCCCTGATCATCTTCTATCATAATAATTTTTATTTCTTTTTTATCACTCATAGACACTCGTATCCTCC
>CALCTU010000042.1 GCA_937907045.1 uncultured Alphaproteobacteria bacterium | reverse complement strand
GGTTGTACGGATGCCTTAGCTTTTTCTAATAATAGCGGTAACCAGCCAACCTCTAATTCGCTACCGGAACAAAAAACCAAATCGCTTTGCCGGATTGCAGCAATTAGGCTAGGGCGGGCCCTAATATGATGTGGGTCCGTGAGCGCATTGGTTGCTGTTTTTATATTGACTTTGTCCTTACCAATTTTTTTGGCAAGTGATGCCCATTCGGGTTCGCATGCAAAAATAGTAATGTTGGCAACTGCTTGCCATGGGGCTGCAATAAGCAGCCCCACAATGATCATAATACCGACAATATTCATGTGTTGGTGCCTTATATTATGTAAGTTGAAGATTTAATATTTATGAGCCCCATGAGCTCCAAAGCTCATAATATATTGTACTATAAACTGATGATCGGTGGTTCCGGCAACGGTTTGGTCGTGGTTATATTGAAGCCTTACACGTGAAAACTCACTATTGGTCCAGTCAACCATGGCAGAATTGATATAAGGATCATGGCCTGAGCTGTCTAGGTCAGTGCCAATGAGGCCAGCAGGTGTTGATGGTGCTTCAAGTTCAGTATAGCGATATCCAACGCGCCATTGAGGGTCAAACTTATAGACGGCTTGTGCGTACCAGCCATTGGAGTTGTCATCAAAGGCAACATCGTTATAAGTGCCATCTTCATTTCGAAAGAAATATTCACCTTGCAGGGTTACTTCCTGGTTCTTAGGGTTGCCTGTAGGTGCCCATGTATAACGCAAATCGGCGATATAAAGATCGCTGTCACCCACAAAAGTGATGCTGTCTTCATTGCTACTTCTTCCTTTTACATCACTTAAGAGCAATGAACCTCCAACACGCCAACTTTGATTTGCACCAATATCACCTCCTACACGAGCAAAAACAGAATACGAGCTTGCACCTTCACCATCTGAACTACCTGCAGGATAATCATCGCCTCGAAATAATCCGCCTCCAACTTCACTATAAAAAGGTGTAGGAAGTACATACGATGCTTCAACTCCATCATCATTAAATGATTTATTTAAGTAAACACGATGAGGTAATGGACGATCTGCAAAATCATCTGTGTGGCTATGATGTTCATTCATGTAGCCAAGTGTCCAGAAAGCGCGGCCAGCCTTGATGCTAAGGCCATCGGGCAAACCTGAGCCCGGTAATGTTTGAACATATGCCTCTTCAAGCTCTATTTTGTCTTCTCCGTCTTCTCTAACTATGGCTGCGGTAAGGCTGCCTTTGAATTTATCATCTACTGAAGCTGAGAAATTGAGCTCTGATTCGTCAACGGCTAACCCTTCGCGACCACGTTCACCTTCTTCACCAATGCCAAAGCCTTTTATTTCTGAGGTGTTTTCACTGAAGTTGGAAAATTTGCCATTTAAGATCACACCAATGGAGGGGTTGAAGTCATTATTATATACCTGACGACTATTTGATTGTGCTTGTTGGGTAGTAGTCGCGGTACTGGAAGGTCTCATACCTTTAATGGCGGTATGGTTGTTTTCGAGTTTTTCAATTTTGGACTCTAATTCAACAATACGAGCCTCATATGCTTGGCGCATTTGTTGAACTTCTAGGCGTAATGCTTGGATATCAGTGTTGGGTGAAGCCAGGGCACTGGTACTAAGAAGTAGTGCTATGCTAGTGGCAGCAGTAGCTGTGCTTTTAAGGATAATATTCTGCATGGGTATACTCCTAATATTTTTGTACAAGCAAACATGTTCTATACCACGGCAATATTGCCGGTATATCATAGGTGGTTGCTTGCTATGCAGTTAAGAATGACAGTTTCTAAGAAGCGTGACTAGGAGTAAGAAGGAGGTGCGCGTGATGCATTATATTTTGCTCTTATAGTGGCAACATAATGCTCACTAATGCCGGTATAACTAACCGGGCGATAATGAAAGGATGTAGTTTGTATATCTGCTTTTGCGGCAATGAAATGATGGGTGTGCTTAGAAAAGCTACATAATTGGCATGACTGGCCTGCGTGCGTATGTTCTAGGACGCCATGATTGCTGGTATGGATGGTCATCCATGTCTGGGCTGTCAGCAGTACGAGTGTAACAATGAATGCCAAGCGTCTGATGTTCACCACAACAAGATACCTCACGCAAATTGTTTGATGATAGTTTGGTAGATACTGCATAATGATTCAATATCATCCAGGCTTACTGCTTCATCAATCTGGTGGGCTGTTGCATTAAGCATTCCAAGCTCTACGGTTGGTGCGTAGTCTTTAATAAAACGTGCATCAGAGGTGCCGCCGGTAGTACTGCGTGTTGCATCTATACCGGTATTCTCCTTGATGGCATTGGTGACAATATCACAAAATGCACCCGGAGTGCTCAAGAAGGATTCACCTGAAACACGCTTTGTGAAATCGCATGCAACATTGCATTGCGAAGCGATGGCATGGCAGTGATCAGAAAACCACGAAATGAGTTTATCGCTAGTGTAAGAGTCATTAAACCGAATGTTAATGGTAGCGGTTGCAGAATGCGGAATGACATTGTCAACGCCTTCGCCACCGGCAATATTAACGACCTCAAGATTTGATGCATCAAAAAATTCGGTGCCGTGATCAAGTGGCTCTTTGGTGAGGGCGGTTATTAAATGATTCAATGCTGTAATCGGGTTATTAGCAAGGTGAGGGTAGGCTACATGACCTTGCTTGCCAGTAATCGTAACATGAAACATCACCGAACCACGTCGGCCAACTTTAACCATGTCGCCAAGTTTTTCAACGCTGGTGGGCTCTCCAACAAGTGCAGCATCAAAGCTAATTCCCTTGTCTTTAAGGGCTGCAAGTGCTTTTCTTGTGCCGTTGATGCTGTTTCCTTCTTCATCGCCAGTAATTAGAAGGCTAATGGTTCCTTGAGGTAGGCTTTCGGATTCTTTTAAGCGAGCCACTGCTGCTACAAAACAAGCAATAGCACATTTCATGTCGGATGTGCCTCTGCCCACAAGCATATTATTATGCTCTGTTGCTTTAAAAGGTGGGCTTGACCATAGTGCTGTATCTCCGGTAGGGACAACATCCATGTGGCCGGCAAATAGTAGATGCGGTGAGCCCGATCCGATGGTAGCAAAAAGATTCTCTGTTGGTTGGCCATCAAGGTCGTCAAACGGCAATAATTGGCAGCTAAAACCGATATTTTCTAATATATTCACAAAAAATTGCATCGCCCCAGGAGCTACTGGTGTGACGGTTTGTTGGTCAATCAGTAACGTTGAGAGTGATAGTGGGCAATTATGCGGCATCAGAACGAAGCAACTCGTTAATGGAGGTTTTAGAGCGGGTTTTTTCGTCAACGCGTTTTACAATAACAGCTGCATAGAGTGATGGTTTGATAATTTCGTTTCCATCTTCGTCACGCGACTGTGGAGCAGGAATGTTTCCTGGAACTACTACCGAGTATGCAGGCACACGTCCTTGGAAAATTTCACCAGTTGAACGATCGATAATTTTAGTAGAGGCGCCTATATATACACCCATTGAGATAACACTACCTTCTTCAACAATCACACCTTCAGCAATCTCGCTACGAGCGCCAATAAAGCAATTATTTTCAATAATCACGGGACCAGCTTGTAATGGCTCTAAAACACCACCAATTCCAGCACCACCAGATATATGGCAGTTGCTACCAATTTGTGCACAAGAACCAACGGTGGCCCAAGTGTCAATCATTGTTCCTTTTCCAACATATGCACCCAAATTAACAAAGCTTGGCATTAAAACGACGTCCGGGGCAATATAAGAGCCATGGCGCACAAAACATCCAGGCACTGCTCTAAATCCAGCTTGTTTAAAGTCATCTTCACTCCAGCCTAAGAATTTAGAGGGTACTTTGTCATACCAGTGGCATGAATCATCTCCAAGTGTAGGGCCGCCATTAATTAATTGCATGTCATTGAGTTTAAAAGACAAAAGAATAGCTTTTTTAACCCATTGGTGAACTGTCCAGGTGCCATTAATTTTTTCTGCAACTCTTAATTTTCCAGAATCAATAGCATTTAAGGCCTTGGTGACGGCATCACGTATGGAGCCGGTAGTTTCGGTGTTAAGGGTGCTACGTGATTCCCATGCTTGTTCAATAATATTCTGCATTTCTTCCATTATAACGTATTCCTATTTTGTTGTTATGCGATCTATGCACGACGCAGTGCAGCAATCTTGCTTGCCTTGTGTTTCCAGTCTAACAACAAAGTAGAAACACGTTTAGTATTTGCGTGCAGATAAGATTTAAGTAAATAAAGTGCGTGCACTATAGCAGCATATTTACAATAGTCTAGGAAATACCCTGGGGTCTATATTTTATTACTTATACGCCCTGATTTTTGTTCTAAAAACCGTCGTATGGCTTGATGGTTGTCGTAGGATTTAAACCATAGCAAGTATCCGTTCCCTGCAATGCCAGGGTCTTTTTCTTGAATATAAAGATAAGGTATGATGCCTAAGAATTGTTTGTCAGTAATGGCTATGATGTCTTTATAATAAATATCAATGCGGCTTTGGTTTTTGGGAACTGTAAGATGGTCTTCTTTTAAGGTTGCCATGGGTACAATGGATAACACAAACATAAAAAATCCAAATCCTACAATGCAAGCAACATAAAATTCAATCCATTGTGGATGAATAATGGCAGCAAACCCTCCAAGTTCATTAAAGCTATGTTTCCATAAAGGAAGGTTGGGAATTCCCATAAGAATAAAACCTGCCACAAGACTAAATTTAACACGTGCCATCATGCTGGGCATGGCCTTAAATGGCAAACTAAGCGAATAATCTGATTGGTGGTTTGGTGTCATAACAATGGCATCTTTTTAAGGTGATATTGCTTCTCTTATAACAGAGTTTAGCATATAAAATGTAATAAACTACTAATGAATGAAACAGGCGCTTGTGCCGGTAATGTTATCGAGATGCTTGTTGTTGCTCTGGGTTAGGTGGAGCGGCAGGTGTAACCGGCGGTGATAGTTGGCCTGATCTAGGTTTTTGTTGCTTGTCTTCTTTTGCGGGGTTTACACTTTCTTCATAGCTTGGTGGTTTTTCATACGCAGGAGGTGCGCCTCTTTCTTTTCTTAATGCTTCTTCGCGTGATGTTTTGTGAGGTGCTTCTTGTGGTTGCATCGCTTCAAGCCTTTTTTGGGCATCGGGTTCAGCGGATGCTGCTTGTTCGGTTAAGCGTTCTTCTGCGTGAGAGTGGGAGGTGGGTCCTGGTATTTCGGGCTCTGGAGTTTCTCTGACCGTTGTCGAAGGTTGTTCTACTGTGGGCTCCTCAGCTACGGGAGTATGGTCGCGTGCGGTTGCCTCAAGTTGTTGGATAAACTGTTCAACTTTCGCGTTTGGATGGGTGATATCATTTAGATAGGGTTCTACTTGTTCTAATTCATCTCTTTTAAGACACATGTCGGCGCAGTTTAGTCTTGAGGCATCAACCATTTTTTCTGCAACATCTCTTTCTTGTGCCATATCAAGGAAATCGCGAGCAGCATCGTGATCACCATTGAATGCGGCAATACTGGCAGCGCCAAGGCATGCTTTGCCATGGCCACATTCTACAGCAATGTCAAAAAATTCTTGAGCTTCTTCATAGCGTCCTTGTCTAAAAAGTTCTTTACCTTCTTGATAGGTTGTTTCTCCGAGCGTTTCAAAAGATTGTTCATTGGTGCGTGTGGACTTAAGTTCATGTGCCATATCGTCACGCCTGTGAATGACAAAATTCCTCATTTTATCAAGTTGAGGTATTTGCTGATTTACTTGCTTCTCAGTAACATTTGTATGGGCGGCTACAGTATAAACGGTATCAATTTTGTTGGATAATTCATCAAGTTTACCTTGAAAATAATCTGCTTGTTGAACAAGGCTTCCTTCGGCTTTTGCTTCATACCATTCATCGGTCAAAGATTTATAGAGCCTGTTTACTTCTTTGAAGTGCCTATCAAGTACTTTTGGTTTATTCTTTCTTGCCATACACCAACTCATGATTTACGAATTGCAACTATTATGGCGCAAAATAATTAATAAATCGTTAATAATGATAACTTTGGGTTGAGTTCTACCAGATAAATGCTGGTAAAACTGCGTCAGGAACGGTTTCATATTGCTGGCATAATGCCTCTAATTGCACGGTATCGGGTAGTTGGCCATGAGAAATGCCAAGTTTTTCGCCTAATATACCGCCTGCAATAAGCGCGCAGGTAATATTTTGGTTTAATGCGCCGCGAATATCAGTTT
>CALCTU010000041.1 GCA_937907045.1 uncultured Alphaproteobacteria bacterium | reverse complement strand
TTTGGACGTAGCAAACATAATTCCTAAATCATCCCATTTATTTTCATCATCTGGCAATGGCATCACCACATTAATGGTCTCATCACTGTCTATTGGGAAAATATTAACCAAAGAACGTCCTTTAGACTGAGGACTTCCAAGCGGTAATTTATATACTTTGAGCTTGTATACTTGCCCTTTACTAGAGAAGAATAATACAGGCGTATGCGTAGTAGCTACAAATACTTTAGTTGTTACATCCTCTTCATGCATGGCAAGGCCTGAACGCCCTTTACCACCACGCTTTTGAGCACGATACGTAGAAAGCGGAACACGCTTAATATACCCACCAGCAGTAACCGTCACCACCATATCTTCTACAGGAATCAGATCTTCAATATCCGATTCATATTCATTTTCTTCAAACTGGGTAATACGAGGGGTTGCAAACTCTTCTTTTATCTGTGTGAGCTCGCTACGGATAATATCAATAACACGTTCACGCGAATGAAGAATATCCAAGTAATCTTTAATCTTTTCCGCTAACTCAGCCAATTCTTCATTAATTTTATTTTGCTCTAAACCGGTTAAACGCGCCAACTTCATATCCAAAATAGCTTTGGCTTGGCTTTCCGTAAAGTAACACTTACCATCTGCAATTTCATTGCGCTTATCATCCACCAATGCAATTAGTGCACCTACATCCTCTGCTTTCCACGCACGTTCTAGCAACTGTTCTTTTGCTACCGACGGATCCGGTGCATTACGAATAAGAGCAATTACCTCATCAATATTTGCAACCGCTATGGACAATCCAATTAAAACATGCGCCCTTCCACGCGCTTTATTAAGCAAAAATGCCGTACGACGTGTAATCACTTCCTCACGGAATCGCGCAAACGTAGATAATACTTCTTTAAGACTAAATAATTTTGGTCGACCACGATCCAACGCCAGCATATTAACCCCAAATGAAGTTTGCAGCTGTGTATAATTGAAAAGTTGATTACGCACCACATCCACATTGGCATCACGCTTAAGCTCAATAACCATGCGCACACCTTGTTTATCAGATTCATCACGAATCTCAGAAATACCTTCTATTTTCTTCTCACGTACAAGTTCACCAATTTTCTCCATAACAAGAGCTTTATTAACCTGATAAGGCACTTCTTGAACAATAATGGCCTGACGCCCTGTTTTTGTTTCCTCCACATCTGTTTTTGCACGCATAATCACCGAACCACGGCCCGATTTAATGGCCGAACGTGACCCTTTACGCCCCAAAATCAACCCTCCGGTAGGAAAATCAGGACCCGGGACAATTTCCATTAGATCTTCATCCGTGATGTCATTATTATCTAAGTAGGCCAACTGAGCATCAATCACCTCACCTAAATTATGTGGTGGAATATTAGTTGCCATACCCACAGCGATACCACCACCACCATTAACCAAAATATTAGGGAATCGTGCTGGCAAAACTTTCGGTTCCCGCTCAGACCCATCGTAATTGTCTTGAAAATCTACTGTATCTTTATCTATATCCTCAAGCATGGTATGGGATATTTTCGCCATACGAGATTCTGTATAACGCATCGCCGCCGCCGCGTCACCATCCATGGACCCAAAGTTACCTTGACCATCAATAAGTGGTACACGCATTGAAAAACTCTGTGCCATACGTACCATAGACTGATAAATCGCCGAATCACCATGCGGGTGATATTTACCCATCACATCACCAACAATACGAGCCGACTTACGATATGGCTTATTGTAATCACAACTTGTCTCATTCATCGAGAAAAGAATACGCCTATGAACAGGCTTAAGACCATCACATACATCTGGTATTGCACGCGACACAATAACACTCATCGCGTAATCCAAATATGACTCGCGCATCTCTTCAACAATTGATACAGTTTGTTGACTACTAATACTACTCATAGCTTGATATCCCTTAAAAAATGAGGAAGCTGATAATAACCCTCAATCACATACAAATCAAGGCCCCGCAGAACATATTTGACACTCACAAGCGACCAATGATATAAAACTCATAACATTACCATCCTCAAATCCTCTTACTTTTAAGGAAAACATTATGAAGCTAATAGCAACTATACTGACTTTAGGACTATTGCTTAGCGGCTGCGTAAGTAACGAAGACCCATATGAACTTAAAAGTCCTTGCGTAAGCGCCCAAACAAAACAAGGGGTTCCCGCACCTTGCGTACGCAGACGCGTTAACGACCACTGGCTGGGCTAAGAAACCGTTTCCTCTGAAGACGACTCAGCAGAGACAGCTGTTGCAGCTTCGGCCTGCGCCCTGATTTGCTCCATTATCTCTTCACGTTCAGCACGTATTTCTTTACACATATGAGCCCCAACATAATCACAAAAATCACGCCAAGCATGACGCGTATTTTCATCAAAGTCATTTCCTAATGCAGCTGCAAGAGTATAAATGAACGCCTCAAAGAATGTACGGTAATCTTCACGTTTTACCGAGTAATAATCATGACGCGAACCCAAATCCTGTAATTTTGGTTCCAACTCATCAGGATTACTCAAGTTTTTAACTATAGAGCCCAACATACGGAAGAACTTCTTTCTTTGCTCTCGAATATCTCTAATAAATAATTTTTTAAGCGATGGATCACGCTCAAAAAGCCGATCATAAAATACCCTAGTAAACCTACCAGCATTTGGCTTTATTTGCTCAAAACTACTCTGAATAATGCTTACTGCACTTGGTTGAATAATCACGTTTATAGCCTCCATGTCATTAACAATCTTGTTGATTCCACCAGTTTCATCATAGCCTGCCGCCTTTATGTTCGCAACCTACAATTGTCATAAAACTATACTTTTCATAAGTATTTGGAACAAAATTTACCAAAAAAAATTAGTTACGCAACCTTCTTAGCACGTTGCAAATACGGTTTTAAAAATCTACCAGTAACACTATCTTTACAATTAACAATATCTTCTGGAACCCCAGAGGCCACTAGATAACCACCCTTATCGCCACCGCCTGGACCAATATCAACAATGTAATCTGCCGTTTTAATAACATCTAAATTATGCTCAATCACCAAAACAGTATTTCCAGCATCCACAAGTTTATGCAGAACCTTTAATAACTTACTAATATCATCGGCATGCAAACCAGTAGTAGGCTCATCTAAAATATAAAGCGTCCTTCCTGTAGATCGCCTTGATAGCTCCTTGGCCAACTTCACCCGCTGAGCCTCACCACCAGATAAAGTGGTAGCTGACTGCCCTAGCTTAATATAACCAAGACCAACTTCGTTAAGCGCATCAAGTTTTTCGCGAATAACCGGCAATTTCTTAAAGAATACCACCGCTTCAGCCACAGTCATTTCCAATACATCGGCAATTGATTTTCCTTGATACTGAATTTGAAGCGTCTCTCTATTATACCGATGCCCTTCACATGCATCACACTTAACATACACGTCAGGCAAGAAGTGCATTTCAATTTTCAATAACCCATCACCCTGGCATGTTTCGCATCGGCCACCCTTAACATTAAACGAAAACCTCCCAGCTTTATAGCCCCTGGCTTTTGATTCAGGCAACCCTGTAAACCAATCACGAATAGGACCAAATGCTCCCGTATAAGTAGCAGGATTTGAACGTGGAGTACGACCAATCGGAGACTGATCAATTTCAATAATTTTATCAATGGTTTCCAATCCTAAAATACTGTCATGCGCACCAGGAGTTACTTTGGTACCATTGAGTTTTTTCGTAATTGCCTTATACAGCGTATGAATAACCAAGCTTGACTTACCACCACCGGACACACCTGTTACGCACGTAAAAGTACCAAGCGGAATCGTTACATCAATATTACGTAAGTTATTAGCACGCGCATTTATCACCCTAATAGAGCGATTTTCATTATAAGGCCTCGTTTTTTCAGGAACAGGGATGCATTTTGTACCTGCCAAATACTGACCTGTTATACTTGCTTCACACTTCTCTACTTCTTGAGGCGTACCTCGGGCCACAACTTCACCACCATGAACCCCTGCACCAGGACCAATATCAACCAAATAATCTGCCTGACGCATTGTATCTTCATCGTGCTCCACCACAATAACCGTATTGCCTAGCGCCTTTAGGTCTTGCAACGTCTTAAGAAGCTTTTCATTATCACATTGATGCAGGCCAATCGAAGGCTCATCGAGCACATAAAGAACGCCACTTAAACCCGAACCAATTTGAGAAGCAAGACGAATCCTCTGACTCTCACCACCCGACAATGTGCCTGACTCACGGTCAAGCGTAAGGTAATCCAGTCCAACATTATTTAAAAATGCTAGACGCTCTTTAAGCTCTCTTAATATTCGTTCGGCAATTTGTTGATGTGTAGAATTTAAGCGATCATATAAATTATCAAACCAAGCGACCGCATCAGAGATTGTCAGTGCTGCAATATGACCAATATGACGATCATCTACCTTCACGCACAATGTTTCTTTTCTTAATCGATATCCCTCACAAACATGGCACTTTGTAAGGTCCTGATATTTGGCCATTTCTTCTTCAACCCAACCATGACTAGCCTCTTTTACTCGTCGCTCAAGACTAGGAATAACACCTTCAAATGGCTTCACAACCTTATGACGCTGAACACCTTCGTCATATTCAACAGCAATCTCTTTATCTCCAGAACCATAAAGAACAACTTTCTGAATCTCTTCTGGAAGCTCCTCAAACGGAGTTGATGTAGAAAAACCATACGCATCCGCTAACGCTTCTAATGTTTGATCAATATAATGGGACTTTGCCTGGCTCCATGGTGAAATTGCCCCTTGATTAAGCGAAAGAGATGGATCTGGAACAACCAATTTTGGAGCAAAATACACCTCCGTACCCAAACCGTCACACGTAGTACACGCCCCATAAGGACTATTAAAAGAAAACATACGTGGCTCAATTTCTGCAATCGTAAAACCAGACTCTGGGCATGCAAATCTTTCGGAGAAAATTAATCGCTGCCCCTTTTCATAACCAGACTTGCCATCTTCTGGCTTATATCCTTCTGGCAAGCCAACCACATCAACATATACAAGTCCTTCAGCAATACGCGCAGCAGTCTCAATGGAATCTGCAAGACGATTGCCCATATCATCCGACATCACTACTCTGTCCACCACAACTTCCATGTGATGAACCTTGTTTTTGTCAATATTTGGAAGATCCTCAATATCATATAACTTACCGTCAATCATGATACGCGTGTATCCTTGACGCTTAAATTCCATAATTTGACGAGTATGTTCACCTTTACGTCCACGCACAAACGGAGCCAAAATATAAAATTTTGTCTTGATTGGAAGCTCGTTAACTTTTTCTACCATATCGGAGATGGTTTGGCTTTCGATAGGCCTACCGGTAACAGGTGAATATGGCACCCCTATACGCGCCCATAAAAGTCGCATATAGTCATATATTTCTGTCACTGTTGCTACAGTGGAACGTGGGTTTTTAGAAACCGTTTTTTGATCAATCGCAATAGCAGGAGACAAGCCCGAAATATACTCCACATCGGGTTTATCTTGCATCTGCAAAAACTGGCGCGCATAAGCTGACAAACTTTCTACATAGCGACGCTGCCCTTCCGCATAGATTGTATCAAAAGCTAAGGAAGACTTACCTGAACCACTTAAACCGGTAATTACCACCAATTGATCACGGGGAATGTCAATGCTAATATTCTTAAGATTATTTTCTTTTGCACCAACCACTTTGATCATCTCAGGCATAAACACAACTCAACTGAAATTAAACGACACATCTGACCCACACAAGGGGGGTCATACTTTATACTGCCATATGCTAACAATATCAACCCATTATGCACACACATTGTCGGATTATCTCTTGATCAATACCAATGTTTCGTTTAAATATTAATTTTTTGTGCACATTATGTCATCAAAACAGCCCTTGCAATATGACATGCTAACGTTATAACTAGTGGATTAAGTCAACACGTTACAATAACGCTTAATTTTGTTTAAAAGGAAGGATAACATCACATGGCAGGATCAGTGAATAAAGTTATATTAGTAGGGAATCTAGGACGCGACCCAGAAATTCGCAGCACACAGGACGGACGTGAAGTCTGCAATTTTCCTATTGCTACCTCTGAATCATGGCGCGACAAAAACACTTCTGAACGCAGAGAAAAAACCGAATGGCACCGCATTGTTATCTTTAGTCCTGGATTAGTAAATATTGCCAAAAGCTATCTACGTAAAGGCTCAAAAGTATATATTGAAGGCGCACTTCAAACACGCAAATGGCAAGACTCTTCTGGTATAGAAAAATTCACTACCGAGGTGATACTTCAAGGCTTTAATTCCACCCTTATGATGCTCGATAACCGCGGTGGAAGCGGAAGCTACGCCAATAGCGACGATGACAGCAACTACAACTCGTCATATAACGACAACAGCTCATCAAACAACGAGTCTTTCTCAACCGTTGCCGCAGCCGAAGAAATTGACGACGAAATACCTTTTTAGTGTATTTTAATTAGCCAATTGGTTATGATGCATTTTAAAGTTGTACTGTTTTTAAATATGGTACAAATTTTACGTGCAAAACACATGTAGGTGGTGGAGGTATCCAGGGGTTATGTCTGAGGTAAAGGCAAAAGCACGGACTTTTAGGAGAGGCTTTGAGTCCTTAAGGTCCAAGACAAAATCTGGTAAAAACAAACCAGATGGTACTACCAACTCAAAAGACACAGAAACCTCCACTTCTTCAGCCAGCGCAGCAACGAAGGATAGTGGCTACACCACATTTGATACAGCCTCACTAAAGGTTATCCATCAACGCATGGATGAACTTGACCGCAAAACCAGAGAAACCGACCAACACCTTCAGGGTATTGACCAACAACTAAAAGACCTTCGCGATGAATGCGGATCTATTAAAGAATTTGCATTTGAAAAAATGAATGCAATTGAAAGCGCAATTGCTCAAACATATAGCAACATAAAATCCATGCTACTTGAGCTTAATCAAGAATTACTCTCTAGTAACAAACGCATTGATGATCTTGATGCTAAGACCCAGTCACTTAAGCATGAACAAGCTAATTTTGCTACCAAATCTGGCTTAGAGGACGTACGCTACATTCAGAAGTTTTTTGAAGAAAAACTCATGATGCAACGCAACCATGAGTATAAAAAATACTCTGAAAGTTATTTCAAACAAAACGCCGACAAGTTCACCCCCAAATCAAAAACCGAAAAGCTAGCAAAAGCATTCTCAAAATTTCAAGAAGATATCAAACAACTTCACTCTGACTCCCAAGAAGACACCATGGAAACCATTAATTCGGTTAAACAACAGCTCGCCTCCTTGGAAATGAAGCTTACCGAGTCTCTCAAATCTCGCAAACAGCAACAACGTATGGTTTCTATGTCCAAAGAAGCGCTTGCTAAAATCGCCTCCACAGAAGAATAAAGTTCGGAATAAAGCTGAGAATAAACTATTGATTTATTAACAATTTATTAACCTTATTGCGTTACCATGATGATAGGGGCATTACCTTAAATAATGCACTTAAATTATAGAGTAATTTCAATAGGATAGCTTTGTTATGGGAGATAAAAAAGATACACCAGAAGAAAATAAACCACTTAAAAGAAATGGTGCCACCCGCAGAAAAAATCGCCAAGAACCTTTTTATGCCATAGCTCCGACAGGCGACCCGCAAGACGAAAACCCATACGCAACAATAGAAGAAGCTAGGGGAGAAGTTACAGGCCCTGAGAATACTTCGTTTTATGCTACACCTCTGGGAGACGGCGCCAAACCAGAAGTCTTATACGATACAGTAGACGCAGCTGCAACCCCAGGAGGCAATCGTGACACACATGATAAAGAACCTTCATTTTATGCCCTACCTCCGGCAGGTGGTGAAGGCCCTGTTTATACACAAGTAATAAGACCACCTAAAGGTGAACAAAACCCTTATGCAACCCCTCCTGCTTACGACATACATCAAGGCTCTATATACGAAACAACGCTAGATGCCCTAAGACCAAAATCTCCAGGTTATTCTCCGGATTATGATGAATTAGAAACAAATTTTTACGGCACACGTATCAATAACCCTGGAACAATAGAAACAGAAGACGACGGTATCTACGCAGAACCTTCTTATGATGGTCCAAGGGGAACAACCACAAATAAAATATATGGCGATGGCCCAGAAGTTTCTGGAGCAAATACTCCCCCACCTGAACCTGAAAGTTTCTATTCGCATTTAAGAGGCACTCGGGACACTCATGACAGCGGACCTATATATGAAGATCCCCATAACATCTACGACCACCTCCAAAAACCTATACCAGGAGAAGCTACGGTCAAAGAAAAACGACCTCCCATACCTATACCAGGTGCACCACCCACCCCACCAGCAAGCCCCATGTCATCTAGGCCTGGTCAAGAATCTAGGCAGCAGCCTCAAGCTCTTGATACTCAACATACGTTGAGAGAATCTGGAGCGGCGCAAGATCTTGGCACTCATGATACCAGAGGAACAGGTTCGCCCGAACAAGACAATCCCGGACACGGAAGATAACCCTCTACAAAATACCAGTAAAAAGGTAGTTTCATCATGACTGACGAAGAGAATAAATTTAACAGAAATAGCTCAAACCGAAAAACTGTTCGTGTTAGACGAGGTCAAAAACACCCTGTTACCACAGACAAAGATGGATACGAACTAACACACCAAGGCGCCCAACAAGCAGGAGAAGACCTCTATGTTACCGCCTCTTATGAGGCCACACTTACTCCTGAGCAAGTAACTAAAAATCTTGGAGACAAAATCAAACCCCAAACCCCAACAACCACCGAACAACAACCAGCCGACACCGAACAGCCAAAACCTCTCCCTAAAGTATATCGGGACAAAGCTACTGGCAAATGGGTTACAGAAAGTGGAGATGATGCATTCAAAGAAACAGGTGCGGCTCATAATATGGAAGGAAGCTTATTTGTTGCGCCAGAGTTAGACACAGACGTAGATGGCGTAAATGCAGGCCCACAAGAAAAAGATACCTTCCCCCTGTCACCACCACCATCTCCTAGCCCTGAAAGTCAATATACTGACGTTTCATCCTCGCAAACCTTATACATTAACATACCCGAGCGCAGTGAATCAGAGCACACGCAAAGCCCCAGCAGCCAACATTTTCCTCCAACACCACCTGCAAGTCCTCTACCACCAAGACATGCCGGGCAAGAATCTGACCATAAGCCCCAAGCTCAAGATAAATTAAAAGAGTCCGGAGCGGCGCAAGATCTTGGCACTCATGATACCAGGGGAGCAGGTTCACCCGAACAAGATACTCCCGGACACGGCAGGTAATCTCCTATAATAACTCCAATTATGTATGGATAAGGGCCTATATATTTAGTGCCAATCATCATCTTTCTTTTTAGCACTTCTTGCACCAGGGCCTCTGTCGTTTGTTGCACCGTCAACATGCTCATCACTGAAGCTAGAAGCCCCATGTGCTTGCTCATTGCCAAATACGGTACCAGGCCCTCCATTAAGCAATGTGTTTGTAGTATCAATAAGAGTAAGGGCACCATCCTTAGCTTCTTTAAATGCCTGCAAGGTAGCTCCATCCCCAAGCAGACCCTCTCCGGCACGACGTACAAGTGTTTTTGGCAACTCCTCTTCCGGCTTAGATTGCTTCTTGAATTTATCAGGAGCAGTATATGACCTAATACCTGCACGCCCATCTTCTTTAACCGCCATGGTAAGGTCAATTCTGTCAGATTCTTTTCCGTTCAAGCCTCTGACGGTATAACTAAAGTCATCGTCACCATCATAGTAATCGGGCGGAGTATAGTCGATAATCTCTTTACCATTTTTATCTTCTATTACACGCACCAAACCACCTTTGTCTGTGGTAAGCTCTCTAACTTCGTTACCTTCACTATCCCGAAGAACAATTTTAGATCCATCCTTGCCAATAACAGCATTGCGCTCTGCAGCTTTGGCTTCTTTGGCTTTAAATTGCTGCGCACGTTTAGATCCCTTAATGTGATCCAATGGCTTCATACCCAATGCCTCACGAACAGCATTGCGCGGAGTCTTAAATACTCTATCTCCATAGGCATTACTGAAACCTTTACCTACCTTAGCTACACCTTTACCCATACCGCCAATGACACTTGTGCCAAACTCTCTTTTACCTGTTTGCGGATTTACACTTCCTGCTACGGCATTGGCCATACCGCCATATAGGTTACCTAACGCAACACCCAAGCTAGCTGAACGGTCTGGATTATCCGAACGCAGTCCATTAGCAAATTTGGGCAAGAATTGCATAAAGGCATTCATCAGAAATACTGCTGCAATAAACACTACAATATCAACCAATGAGATAAAATTCTTACCCGTGGCAAATTTATTTATTTTACTAACATCATGATCTGGATCAAAATATGGTAGATCAATATAGCGCTCATCAAACTCATTCAGCTCCCTGATACCATCACCATTAACATCTAGCCAAAAGAATTGCATCAAATCTTCTTGAATACGAATATCTGGCAACCAAAACTTAAACTCAAGAAGCGTAGCACCAAAAATCTCAAACTCAAACCACGTTCTCCAACACGTCCTAAAGCCTAAATTTTGTTCAAGGAAGTAAATAATAATAGCCGCAAACATACCCAAGGCAGCAAAATATATCAGCATCTCAAGACTAATAGACACAAACTGATCTACATATTCTTTGAAAAGAGCTTTTAGGTGACCAAATAACCAAAATAAAATGAATATAGGCGCTAATATCACCAACACCGCAACCATAATAACTAACGACAAATATACAAACAATGCCTGTACAACGGCAATCAAGAAAATAACCAACGAGAAATAAAAAGCCACAATAAACAAGAAGCCAACACTATTGGACAATAATGTACCCCATAATTTTGTATGGGTCTCCTTGCTCCACATCTTATAAATCACTCGGTCAATAGAATACCATGGAGACGTTGGATCATAATCACCAAACGCAGTCAGTATATAAGCCGATATCTCTATAGCCCCTTCTGTGAAAGCACTAAAGAAATACGTATAGAAGAAGGCCCAACTATCCGCATGCGTCAATTGAATTACAATGCCAAATTTTAAAATATTAAAGATAAAATCTTTACGCGGCTCTTGAATCATACCAAAAGCAAATGCCCATGCATAAAAGATAACAAAAACCGTTAGCACCGCCCTAACCATACCAATGTAATCTTCATTGCTCACAATTGCTTTGTACAAGCGTTCCATAATTTTTTGTACCGGATCTACAAAAAGATTAACTAACGTCTCTAACGGGCCCGGCTTAGGGTCACGTGTTCCTTCTTTAAGACGAACAACATAAGCGCCCTGATTATCATAATAATAGGTGTCCAATATCTTGAAATACAACCGATCATTTGTAGCTGACCCAGGAATTTCAGTAATTGCAGGTCCTCGCACCAAATAATCATCTCTACCCTGACCAGGACCTTGGATAATACCATTATCATTATATATTAGCTCACTTACTTTAACATTTCCGTTATCATCAAGTACACTTCCTCCAGAACTTGACGGCGGATACCCCATGTTATCTCTGATATCTTTTTGCGTTTGGTGTATCACCTCTGGCATTTTGGCGTCGGGTATATGTTTTGTTACAACAATGTCGTGTATGGATCCATTATCATGAGCCAAACCAACATAAAGTCCCATCCCTTCCCTTACAAAACATGGAGCCATACAATCCGGATATAAATCAGGATCTTTAAAGTAATCTCCAAACTGTGAACATGTAACTCTATTTGCGGCAGTATGCTCGTTGCTATTATACCGACGACCTTTTGTCACTATTGGCCTTAAATCATCTGCATCACGAAGCTCAGGGTTATGTACTTCTGCAACATAAGAGTTTCCATCTGGATCTACAGCTCCACCAAACCCAACAAACGAGCTATTAACTTTATATCGACATGGACGATTTGGTACAGTACGTGAAGGATCCCAGTCACCAAAAAACCTCTTTCCATTTTGGTCAGCAGGGTTAACCGTTGCACCAAACCAAGGCCCCCATTGCTCACCACGGTTAATTGAAAAAACCAGCGGCACCGTTTCAGCATTAATAATAACTTGTTCACTATCAATTGGATATGCAATTTGGGTAAAATTATCATTATCTTTTAATCTAAGATCTTGCGCATCAGAAGAAACAAAGATTTTAGGATACCCCCAATCATCACCTTCCACACAAGGACGACTATCTGAACACGCAGCAACAAGGCACACCAGAGCCAACATTGCAAGTTGGCGCAATATCCTTAGGTGTTCTGTTATTATATTAGCTGCTCGCATAGTATATTACCTCGATTATTTATCCCCACTGCCACCATCTTTGTTGCCACTATCTTTATCATCGCCACCGCTATCATCAGAATCTTTATCACTCTTCTCATACTGAGTATCTAAGAACTTTTGTGTTCCTGCAGATGCTGCACCCGATACTTTGCTCAACGCACCTCCTGCACCTGCTACAAGCGATGCATAGGCAGATTTAGCTGCGCCACCCAAATTAATATCACCACGACGTGTCGTTAATTCAGACGCCAATGAAGTCATCCATTCATTAAACTCATTCATAGCTTGAGTCAGAATAAGGAAAATCAGTACGGTGAAGAACTGCACCGGCAATCCTCCTAAACCACTACCATTGGTCGGGTAATAAAAACCAACTATACAAAGTACAGGAAGGTCAACCGGAAGAATATGTTCCCAAATCCATGAAAAATGAATCAAGCACGTCCAGCATACATCATAATATAACAATACATAAATGGCCGAATAGATAAACACACTAAACATTGATAAAGCAGTAAATACAAGTACTGGCTGGAACAAGAAACTAAGTAAATAATTAACCCAGTTATTAAAATACCCACGCGTTTTTTCAAATAATAAGAAGGAAATAAAGATAGGAGCTACCACTATCTGAAGTCCAATAGCAATCATCGACATCAAATAGATAATCAATGCAATAATAACACCTGAAATAAAATAATATATGCCCGAACATATAATAATAATATATAGCCAACCAATTGGCGACGCAAACAGCAATCCTACCAGTTTAATCAACGTAGCCTGACTAAAGAAACGACTCATTGTCATATCAGCAAAAGCAAACGGGTTATCGACATTGGCCAACACCGTCGTTCCTTCGCTGGTAAGAATTTCTTGACCTGTCATTGGATCAACTAGCTCAGCGCCACCCACACCCATGAACTGACCAGCAAAAATAGTGATAAGCTGGTTCATACCATCCATAAAGAACGTAAATAAATGCGTATAGAAGAAATCCCAACTATCGGGCTGCAACATTTGTTGAACAATACCAAGGCGTAACACATTCCAGACAAAGTCTCTTTGTGGATCATCTATGGCCCCAAGCATAAATAGTAAGCCATACACTATAACGTAAAGCAATATGGCCGCACGCACAGCACCAATAAATGGATTATTACCATACTCGTCACCAATAAGATTTCCATATAGCCTTTGAACAATGCCACTACGCCACTGATCTTCTGGAAACTCAGCCTTACATTCATACTCATTATATGTATCATTTGCTAAGCATTTTCCATATAATATGGCCCGAATTGGCTTCACAATACTATTCATCGCACTTGAAAAACCATCATCAATTTTTGTGGTGATCACGTGTACTCCATAAGAGCCGATATTATCTCCGTGCCCAGTGAATCCCATTGGAGGAACACAATCTTTATTGGTAAAACCACACTCTGGCTGAAAATCACCCACCACATTACCTGGACTATTAAGCTGATTCTCAACCTGGGCCACCATACTTGCTGGACACAGCGTATCACTTTGAATTCGTCCCAACTCTTCAGTATCAATATAATTTGAATAACAAACCGGTGCATCGCCCAATTCAGATGCGTGCATTACCGGATCATCATGTTGTTTTTGCACACACCCTCTAGGTTCATTCTCTGGCGAAACAAAAGCAGGATGGGCAGGATCATCACACCCTGCAGGAAAGGCTATTTTGTCGGTTGTTTTAATCATTGTATCATCGATACCAAAATATAAATAACCCGTCTCAGGTACAGTACCAGCATATACTGCTGTTTCACTCATACTGGCATTAATATTAGGGTCCATACTCATCTTAAAATGAGTATATCCCTCTTTAATAGACAACTCTTGGCGCGTAATTAACTTACCTGTAAAATCAACGCGAGGCCGACACCCAGGCATACCTGGATTACAGCCCCCTGGATCAAACACAGGCTGTTCCTGTCTTCTAATTGCACTATCTTGAGCAATAACCATATCCAAGTATTTACCATGGGTTCCTGGACATCCCACCGAAATAGTAATTTCATAGCCATTAGCATTATCTGCATAAGAACCATCCACCCATGGCCTATCAGGGTTGCCAACATGCTCCCACACACAATTATCTTGATCCGGCAATAAATCAGAAGAATCACACCCTGCAGTTGTAGCCGCTACACAAGCCCAACCAAAAATGGGATCAATCAAACAAATTGGAATAAAGACAGCTGGATTACATGCGCCATAACAAACACCCGGATTTAATGCAAATCGTCCTTTCCACGGACTCCACCGTTCTCCCCACGACCCTGTATTGCTAATATTGCGCGAACCATCATCTTTACGAGCTGTTCTTGCATAACGCAGCCAAAGCGTACCTGTAATGGGAGCCAACCCAGAATATCCACCAATACCAGAACCAATTGCATTATTATTCTCTGGATCATTCTCAAATAACTCAAAGAACGTTGGATCAATTGTTTTTGTTGGATTTGGATAATACCAATCATCATTCATTGCCGGCGTTGGAGTGGCCATATCGTCAGGCAAAATCATAGCATATAGTCCTAGGCCATTAAAATTATTGCCGCGCCTATCACTATAGGCCGATGAATTTGCAGAAAGTTCACTATAAGCATCATGGATAAAAATCGACACATGGTCACCTTCTTGTACGAAGAAGCCTGTATTCTGCCACTCAGAGATATTTGGCCGCACATTAAACGGAATAGTCTGCTCATCAATCATGCGCTTGTCTGGGCAAATATCAATAGCCCCCCCAACTGCCATATATAACGGCTCACCAGCTTGTACCTTAATACCTGCTTCGGTTAGTTTCTTGGCAGCTGGCACCACCACACTCATATCAACTTTACCACCCCAATCATCAGCATAAACACACTCTGGACCCGGCGCCGGACATGCAGTTAGCGCAAAACATGCTATCAATGACGCAAGCACTCTTACCTGTGCATGCACGCCTTGCAGATAATGCTGCACGCGCATCAATAGTGTTCTTGCTCCATATAGTGTATTATGAATCACCTTTGCCACCTCCATTACCTGTATTGTCGCCGTCGTCACCTTCTCCTTCTTTAATAC
>CALCTU010000040.1 GCA_937907045.1 uncultured Alphaproteobacteria bacterium | reverse complement strand
GCTAAAGATCCTGTCAGTCAAGGTCACAAACATGGCCCTGGCTGTGGTTGTCACGAACACAGTCATGATCCGGTTAAGCCGCAGGCAGCCAAAGACCCTGTCAGTCAAGGTCACAAACATGGCCCTGGCTGTGGTCACCATGACCATCATCATACACATAAACACGACCATGCTAATAAACATGACCATGTTCATGTACCTGGTTCAGGGTGCTGTGGTTCTGATGCCAAAGCAACGGAGCTAGGGCGCCAAGCAGTAATAAGTATGGCAGGATAAAGAAAAGTAAACAGATATGACACATCGTTCTTCAGATATTGTGGTGCTTGTGGAGTCGACCGATGGTGGGCGTCCGGCATGGTGGTATGTTAAATGCAATAACCGGATTGCGGCAGAAAAACTTAAAGGCGTATGCCGTCTAAAGAGGCTTGAGACAATTCAATTGACGGATTATGGCACTATTATTCAATCAGGCTGGGGTATACAACCTCCTGCCGATGTAGTGCAACATATGCAAGAACAATTTGGTTAATAAGGATATTACATTATGTCTATACTTATAGGGTTACCAGCTCCTGAATTTCATTCTCCTGCCCTTATGCCGGATGGGAGTATCGATTATGATTTTTCATTAAGTTCTTACCGTAAGCAAGATAAGTGTGTGGTGTTTTTCTATGCAATGAATTTTGCACAAGTAGACCCCACTGAACTTATAGCACTTCACAGGGCATATAAGGCATTTGAAGAACGTGGTGTTAAAATTATTGCCATTAGTACAGATACATTTATGTCGCATAAGATGTGGCAAAAAATCCCTGCGGGTAAGGGAGGTGTTGGTAGGCTTCCTTTTCCAATGGTATCAGATTATACAAAGTCAGTTGCCAAAGGATATGATGTTATCATGAACGATACATTTGCGATGCGTGCGACATTTATTCTCGATCATGATGGCTATGTTCGTCACCAGTCAATAAATGATTTTTCGTTAGGTCGTAATATTCATGAAATTATTCGGATTATTGATGCGATGGATTTCCATTTGCAAACGGAACAATTATGTCCCGCTAATTGGCAGGTGCAATCAGCAGGTATCGCTATTGAAGATGAATTTGCGAGAGAATATTTTAGTGCGATGGTACCCTCTTCTTAATCACCATGTAAACGGCACCGTCGCCACCATGTTTAACAGAAGCCAGATGTACAGAAACTAATAAAGGCCGGATGAGTTCGTGGTTAATCCAGTTGGGTAATTCTTGTTTGAGGGTGCCCTCTTCTTTTTTTCCTTTGCCAGTAATTACAAGCACAATACGATTTCCTTGTGCTGAAGCATTCATCAGAAATTGACTCAGGGCTTGAAATGCTTGCTCAATTGTTTTGCCATGCAGATCAAGTGTAGCATCGATTGTGAGTTCACCACTTTTTAAGTTTTGTGCTGTTTTCCGGTTAAGGTTGGCTAAGTTATTAATGATAAGCTCTGGTTGATGAGAAGAGTAAGTAATGTTGTGGTATGGGGTAGCGGGAGTCGCAATTTCAATCGGAGCTATGGGGGCGGTGCTGCTGTCGTGCTTATGGCGACCTTTTAAAGGAGTGACGCCATCTGTGAATTGCTGCCAGTCATGATGATCATCGGTCATGGCAGGAGGGCTAGATGGGTTGTGGAATGGTTAGGTAATAGCACATAATATTCACCAACAGAATTTTGTGTGCCAGCATAGCTTTCTGCCATATCGCCATTACCAAAAAAGATATCCCCACGTACGGCCCCTCTTATTGCACCGCCAGTATCTTGCGCAATCATTAAATGTTGGAATGGTTTTTCTGGGTAGCCATGACCACCGTTGAGTGTGGTATTTAGCCAAATAGGAATGCCGTAAGGAATAAGATGCTTGTCTACAGCTAGGGATCTCATGGGAGTAAGCTCAACCCCCTGAGCACCAATAGGACCGCTTGTATGATTATCTTTAAAAAAGATGTAAGAAGCATTTTCTTCCATAATGCGTTCGGATTGATGAGGGTGATTAAAGAGCCATTTTTTGATGCTTTGAGCAGTAACCTCTTGGCGTGTCAACCAGCCTTGTTCAATCATATATTTTCCTAAAGAAGTATAGGCATGATTATTCTTGCCATCATAACCTACCCGCATATGGGTGCCGTCATCAAGCCAAATAAGGCCAGACCCTTGGATGTGTAAGAAAAAAGACTTAACAGGATCATTGACCCACACTAGCTCGAGATCTTGGTTATCAAGTTTTCCTTGGTTGATTTGGGATCGGCTAAAGAATGCTTCTTTTGGGTCCAGTTGAGGTGGCTTCTTGTATAAAGGGTTCTGGAATGCTGAGTGCCGTGTTCGGCTGCCATAAAGTCCTGGTTCATAATAGCCTGTGAAAAGTCCTTGGCTACTATTGGATATATCTGAGCTTACCTTGTGGGGTGTAAAATGTTCTTCAAAAAACATGGTCGGATTAATGTGCCCAATATTCTTTCCTATTGTACACACGTTTTCCCAATCTCCGTATGAGCCTCCAAGGCCAGTTTTATGAACGTTTCTTGATGAAGGCAAGGTGAGCATACGTTCACAAGAATTTAGAAATACTTCCAGAGCTTGGCCGTGGTCATCATGTAGCCAGCCAGGAAGTTCTTGATAGCTGATGGAGTTAAGAACAAGTTTTTCTTTTGGATCATGCAAAGTGCTGCAGGATGTTAACAACAAGGTTGTTAGCATACTTAGAAATAAACCGATGCGTGGCATAAGATACATTCTAACCACCAAATTTATTGGTTACAAATTATGTTGCAGCCCTAGTTTCTACGAGCACCCAATTAGGGTTTGATGAAGATAAAGAACGTTTAAACGTCCATTCTTCCGATATTCTGTCAATTTGCGAAGGATTGCCTTGAATAATTTTTCCTGTGGCGTCTTTAATCAGATTAACTTGATCTGTTACAAAGCCCACTACAATTTTGGCAACACGCTTATCTAAGATAATATTTTTGATCTCTGTTGAGACCATTGCAATTAAGGTAGTGTCATGCTCTTCTTTTTTTGCAGCACGAGCATCAATCTCTGCCTCAAGTTGTGCGTAAATTTCTGTGCTCACCAGTGGCTTTAAGGTGTCTTTCTCGCCATTGGCAAATGCGTGAAGAATTGTTTCAAAAGCTCCCTGTGCACCTTCAATAAAGCCTTCATCTGTAAAGTTGCGGTCAGATGTTTGAATTTTTTCTATGGCATTAAATAGGGTCAGACCATATTGTTCAATTTTAGACTCACGTTCTTTTTCAAGGCGTTCGATTTCTTCTTTACTATTTTCTTTTGGCGTAACATCGACCATGTCAGATGGTTGTTGAGCGTGAGGTTGTCTAGTTGCAATATCTGTCGGAGAATCAAAGTTAGTATCGCCTAAACTACGGTATAGTTTGACGATAAAAAAGGCTGTAATAAGTGCAAAAATAATAATGCCGGTCATAAAAGATTGCTCCAATAAAATGACGCTTGTTCCCATTATACCAAATTAACCTGGATTTTTCTAAAGAAATAGGCTAGTTAGGGCCGTGGAATTTATCCCTCAAGGGTTAATATAGATAACGAATTGGAAATTACAAGTTATGACCAAGAAAACAGATAAAAAAGACGTACCTGCTAATGACCAGTCAGAAGTGAATGAAAATCACAGTGTTATGGTAAATGTACAATATATTAAAGATTTTTCTTTTGAAAATCCTGGTGCTCCAGAGAGTTTGCTTCCTAGTAAAGAAGCGCCAAAAATTAATGTTGGTGTTGATGTTGGTGTCAAAAAACTTGAGGATAAAACCTATGAGGTAACGTTAATTACCAGTGCCGAGGCAACACGTGGTGATGATAAGCTATTTATGGCAGAATTATCGTACGCCGGTGTTTTCACACTTAATATTCCTGAAAAAGACAAAGAACCAGCGTTGATGGTTTATTGTCCAGGGTTGTTGTTCCCTTATGCACGCCAAATTATTTCTGAAGTAACGCGTCAGGGTAACTTTCCTCCGCTTCTTATTGATCCAATTGATTTTGGCTCACTTTACGTGCAGTATAAGCAGCGTCAAGCTGCCGAAGGGGCCGAAAAAAAGGAAGATAAATAATTTTAGTCAGGATTTACGTTACCTGTCTTAAAAATACCGCAGTTCATCCTTGCAATTTTATACATATAAGTTAAAATTACAAGGATGATAGAGAGAAGCATACAAACTCAGGTAGAAAAAGCACTGCAGCGACAGCCTGCAGTGGGCATTGTTGGACCACGTCAAGTTGGTAAAACAACTCTTGCCTTTGATATAGCTAAAACATGTTCGAGTGTTTATTTGGATCTTGAATCTTATAGAGATCGAGAAAAATTAAGTGATCCTATTCTCTTTTTTGAGCAGCATGAAGACCAATTAATTATATTGGACGAAATTCATCGTATGCCAGAAATATTCCAAACTCTTCGAGGTGTTATTGATGGCTTGCGTAGAAAAGGAAAGCCTAGTGGCCATTTTCTGATATTGGGATCTGCTTCAGTTGATCTATTGCAACAATCTGGTGAAACTCTTGCTGGAAGAATTGCTTACGTGGATATGGGGCCTATTAGTGCTTTAGAAATTGCTGAAGATCAGTTTATGCAATTATGGATTCGTGGCGGGTTTCCACAAAGCTTTCTTGCTGCTGATGACCATATTAGTATGGCTATCCGTAAAGACTTAATTCGTACATATCTTACAAGAGAAATAAGTCAATATGGTGTGAGGTCTCCTGCTGAGACTTTAGAAAGACTATGGATGATGTTGGCGCATAATCAGGGAAATCTTCTAAATAGTTCGTCTTTAGCTAAAGGGCTGTCAATTGCATCTAAGACTGTTAATAGTTATATTGATTTACTGGTAGACTTGCTGTTGGTTAGAAAATTAAAGCCTTATCATAGTAATTTTGGCAAGCGAATTGTTAAATCTCCTAAAGTTTATATTCGTGATTCTGGTATTTTGCATGCTTTATTATCTTTAAATTCTTTTGAACAACTTGCAGGTCATCCTGTCTTGGGTCAAAGTTGGGAAGCTTTTGTTATAGAAAATATTTTAGCAGTATCTCCGTATGGTACAAAGGGGTATTTTTATCGCTGCTCTGGCGGTGCAGAAGTAGATTTGGTTCTAGAATTACCGGATGGACAGGTTTGGTCTATAGAAACCAAATATGGTCTTAAGAGCAGGCCTAATAAAGGGTTCTACTTTGGGATTGAAGATATAAAGTCATCTAAGAATTTTGTTATTAATTCATCTACAGACAATTACCGTTTATCTACAGACGTTACTCTCATGGGGTTGGTTCCTTTTATAAACATGCTTTCATCCTTGCAATTTTAACTTATATGTACAAAATTACAAGGATGAGTGTTGTTTAAGAGCTTATTTTGCGCATAAATTCAGTATGAGCTGCAATCTCTTCTGATGTAGGTGGAAAATGTCTAGGTTGATGGTGTTTTCCGGGCGCAGAAGCATCGTGTTCGACCGTTTGTTGGGTGTGGGCCTTAGTTGATCCTAAGTTTAGACTATTTTGATAGCCGCCTGTAAGGTGAATATAAACTTCGGCTAGCAGTTGTGCATCGAGCAATGCACCATGTTTTTCCTCTTTACGCTGTTCAAGACTAATATCAAAACGCCCACAAAGAGCATCTAGTGAGGCTTTCGCTCCGGGATATTTTTTGCGAGCCATTTGCAGAGTATCAATGGCCTGCTCATTAAAGAACATGGGCTTGCTTAGTTCTTTGAGCTGGTAATTAATAAATCCCATATCAAATGCAGCGTTGTGAATGACCAATTTATCAAATTTTACAAACTCTAAGAATTCATCCACTACATCATCAAAAATGGGTTTGTTGGACAAAAACTCTGTACTGAGTCCATGTACTTTTTCTGCTGCTTTGGGCACGTCCCTTTGAGGGTTAACATAGGCATGAAAAGAGTTTCCTGTTACACGTTTGTCGATGAGTTCTACACATCCAATTTCAACAATTTTATGGCCAGACCGTGGGTCCAGACCTGTGGTTTCCAAGTCAAAGGTAATTTCACGCATGATTTGTTTTAATCGTATTAAGAATAGTATCTAATTGTCGTTCAACTTCTTCGATTGCCATGGTAGTGTCAATGGTAAAGTCAGCATAGGCTTTCTTTTCTTCTTGAGGCATTTGGCGATTATTTATGAGATTGAACATTTGTCCAGTCATATTAGGGCGTTCAAGGGCGCGTTTCATTTGAGTCTGTGGGTCCGTATAGGTCACAATGACATAATCGAATAAATGTGCTAAATCTTTTTCATATAAAAGCGGAATATCCAATGCTACTATTTCAGCGTGATTCGCTTTTGCAGATTCTAAGAATGCATTGCGTGCTTCGGTGATGGGGGGGTGTAAAATGGACTCCAGAAGTTTTAATTTGTCTTCATGAGCAAATACTGCGGTTGCAAGGGCATGCCGGTCAATAGTACCAAAATGATGAAGCACTTGCTTGGTGATCACATCATTATTGTACAGTTCATGTCGGGCTTGATGATCAGCGTCAAATACTTCAATACCCTTTTTCTTTAGCATTGCACTGATGGTGCTTTTTCCAGTTGCAATTGAGCCTGTGATGCCAAGAGTGATCATAGATGGTCAGTGTAGTTTTGTTAATTAGGTGGTTAGGGTTTTTATATGAATAAGTATAGGTGTATCACATGAACTGTATCCGCAAAAGTATTAATCAATAAGGACCTAAAATCGTTAAGTCTTTCTCCATGGTTGGAGTTTAATAATAACCGAGTCCTAGTTTTGCTTGACGAAATACTTGTGCTGCACTGGGTTTTCTTAGTGGTGTGTGAGGTAAAACAGGTTCAGTTGAGCTATAACGGTATCGTGTTTTTGTTAGTCGGTTTCCTTTGCGTGATCGGTTATTTGTAGAGGGAAATACCGGTGCGCCAATAAGAAAGCTCTGTGGTAATATGCTATGTAATGATGGTGGCATTGTGGTTGCAGGGTTTTGCGGAGGACGCATTGTCTCAGGATTGAGCTTACCATCAATAGATGGATTGGCGGTTGTGGTTTGTCTTAAATTGTGCCCCAAGTTAATTTTCTGTTGTTGTTTTGCCAATAATTGTGGTGTTAGTTTTTCACGGGTTGTTGGCAGTTCTTGAGTTCCAGAGTGTGACTCTTTATGGTCAACATCAGTGTTTTGAAAGGGTGGTACGTCGTTTGCTGTAACCGGTTGTTGGCTTAAAGGCTGGTGTTTAGTGGAGCGTGTAGAGGTAGCAAGTTCTTTTGTAGAAGGTTGGACGTGATTAATAGGATTGTGCTTGTGTGGCAAGTAGCTGGTTAGTTGTTGCTGTGCTAATTGTTCAATCTGGCTTGCATTGTTTTTGATTGCTTGTTTGATCGCAGATTTGAGTTGGTTCAGATCTGCGTGTTGTTTGACATAGTGTTTTTTAATTTTTTCGAGTGTTTGGATGATGATATTAATGGTTACAATTTGCATCATTAGTTTTTGAGTACGTTTACCCGATAATTTTATTTCTAAAGCCTTGCTATATCCCCTTAGCCGATAAATGGAAGTCTCTAGGCCATTCTCGTCATTAATGTCATCTACGAGGTCGTCTGCTCCCATGTCTTCATCCACAAGGAGGTGCTTATCATAAGAGCCATGCTTGTGGGACTGGTCGTTATCCTGGTGTAGACGTGGGGATTTTGAAATAGGCGTAGCCATTGTATTCATAGCTTCTAAAAATGAATCTAGAATAATTGCTTGAAAGATTGCGTTATGATCAAAATGGCCATCTTTGTGGTCTTGCTTTACTCTTTTAACAAAAAGTCTACTTAAGGTAGTTGTTAGGCGCTTTAGAAGGTTATTGGAAGTTTTTCTTGGTAGTGGTGCGGTCATGTGGCTAAACAAAGCAATATTACGATCAAACAAAAGGTTATTATCACAAATATGCTAGCATTGCACTATTTAGATGGTTAAGAAAGTGGTGCGTGATATCTTTTGGTGCTACTAGCACATAAAGAATGTCCGTATTTCGATTTAAAAGCAGTATAAGTGTAAGTAGCGATTGCCTTGTGGCACCTAAACACAATACCGTTTTAATGGGTATATGAATAGCTTAATACAAAAATTATTCCACAAAGGCACTTGCATTGTTATATCCATTTGTGTATAGCAATAAATACTACCTACTATAGGTTGTAATCAAAAGTTGAATTTCAAAAATATTTTGTAACTTATTTAACATCAAAAAGGGAGGGTGATGATATGAACTACAACCATATCACCATTACGGGAGTGAGTGTTCTTTTAACTATCTCGGCTATAATAATTTTGGCATTATTTCCTGATATTGGCTTGGCGGG
>CALCTU010000039.1 GCA_937907045.1 uncultured Alphaproteobacteria bacterium | reverse complement strand
GTCAAAAAAGAAGATTCTTGGCAATGTACAATCCCAGATGATTGTTTACGTATTATTTCCACCACGCCAATGAATGCTGTAAAACAGCTAGGGAATCTCCTGATATCGGATGCTAGTACCCTAATATTGCACTACATAAGCCGTGATATTCCAACACCACATTGGCCAAGCCAATTAACTGAATTAATGGCAACTCGTCTTGCCATGCAAATGGCTGAGAGCTTAACCCAATCAGGTGCAAAATATGGTATGGCTATGCGGGCGTTTGAACGAGCCCAAGCAAGAATACATTCACGGTTGTTAGTATCTGTGGAACCAAGAATCGTCACTACCAGCAGTTGGTGTGACAAGTAGTATTAAAGCGCAGTTACACATATAAAATAAAAGAAGATAGGTCATGGTATCAGTAACTCATATCCAAAATCGTTTTGATGCTGGAAGTATTAGTCCTTTATTAGCAGGTCAAACACACGCTGCTCTTCAAGAAAAAGGATTAAGCCAGTGTAGTAATATGATTCCTCTAAAACATGGCCCACTAACCAAGCGGGGTGGAAGCCATTATATTGCTGCAACCAAATATTCACATAAGCCCTGTGTGGTACATGAATTTATTGACCTAAATGGAGAATCTTTATTATTAGAAATTGGTCATCATTATATACGTTTTTATAAAGCGCATCTGCCACTACTACATCCTGCCCAAAAAATTGAAGCAATCACCCAGTTCTTTGGAACACAATTGGATGTTCCCAACCATGGCTTTAAACACCGTGATACTGTTGTTCTAACCAATAAGAAAGGTAATCAACTAACCTTTCATGCCCATGTTAGTGAACCGCATCGGTTACGATTATTACCTGCCCATATTAACTCAGATGATAGCGATGTTAATGTCATTGCCATGGCTAGTCTACCCTCTGATTTTGAAGCAATAACCATTGCAAAATTATACGAAATATCGACACCCTATAGTGCTGACATGCTCTTTGATGACCACGGCATACTGGCATTAAGCATGGTACAGCATGGTCAACGAATGTATATTGCACACCCAAAGGTGCCTCCCTATATCTTAATTCAAGAACAAGATGCTAGCTTTGAGATGCGGTCATTAGCATTATATGATGGTCCTTATTTGCCAATTAATAATCAGTCTATATATGTGACTACTTCCGGAGTAGAAGGGCATATTACCGTCACTGCAAGCCAAACACTTTTTACTCCCCAAGATAAAGGGCGCTTGATCCGCATTGGCCATGCAGATCATTGGGGCTTTGGTGTGATTCATACCGTAAGTCATGATAAAGAAGTGCAGGTTGAGTTAACCACACCACTTCAAAAAACGACCAAGACTTACTATTGGCGCCTTGGTTTGTGGTGCGATAATTTGGGATGGCCAGCAAAGATTGGATTTACACAAGACCGATTAATTCTAGGTGGTAGTCATGCCTATCCACAAACCATGGCCATGAGCCGCACCGGAACAAGGCATGTTTTCTCTCCTTCGGATATTGATGGTCTGGTAACATCCACACATGCAATTGTGGTAACCATTGGAGGGGCTAAGGACAATACTATTGAGTGGTTTACTCCCTTTGAAGGTGGACTGCTGGTAGGAACCTCAAATACGCACGTACGTATTACTAGTAATGATGGATTGGGTCTAAGTCCAGACAGCATTTCTCTTGTTCGTTGGGACCATACTGCGTGTTCGGCTATTCGTCCTGTAAGTATTGATGGTGGCATACTGTTCCATAATCCAAGCAGTAATCATATTCATGTGATTGAACATGCTGGCGATACTGATCATTTAACCATGCCAGATATTAGTTATCATGCACAACATTTATGTAGTAGCTCCTTTATTGAGTTAGCCATGATGCGTGGAACACATCATGTAATGTGGCTATTAAATCGGGATGGGCAATTGCGAAGTTTAAGTCTTGATCGTCAATCACAAACATTGGGGTGGTCAGATCATCATTTAGCACATGGAACGGTCACAGCAATAACAACGATGCCTTCTGCAACCAAGCAGGCAGATCATTTATATATGGTAGTAAAACATAACATCAAAAATGAGCAACGCTATTACCTAGAATATATGGCACCGATTGATCCAAATAATACAGCACATCATTATTTGGACCATGCCATTATCCCACACACAATCAATGGACATACTCTTTATGGATTAGATCATTTGGAAGGCAAGCAAGTTACAGCAATATTTGACCAGCAACAACACATTGCTTATGTGGCTTCTGGAAGATTAATACTACCTCAAGAAGCAAGCCATGCGGTAGTAGGGTGTGCATATACAAGTGTGATAAAGTCGTTACCTCTCATCCTTATGAATGCGGCATCTTCATTTATGGAACAGCCAAAGCGTTTTGATCAATTACGACTGCAATTATATCATAGCACAAGCATGTGGATTGGTATGGATGATCAGCATTTACAGGCTGTTACATTAGAAGAGGGCTATACTGGTGACAGTGATGCAACCGCAATGTGCGGCACTTACCAACCTTACCCAACCTTTGTGATCAAGCATATGATTGCTGGTCCGTTGACACTACTTGCAATGATGCTTCGGTTTGCCGTGGATAATTAATACCTACGAGATAGTCTTTTATGCCAATTACTTTTATATCTTTGCAAGATCACCATTTAACATCATTGTCGTTACAACCAGCGCAATGTCACATTTCCCTATTCTTGGCGGATGATGCTTACCGTCAGTGGTTGATAGAGCAACCTATCAGTTATGCTGTGTTGGATCATCATGCAGATGTGATTGCATGTATAGGAATAATTGAACAAGCAGATAAGCCGAATTTTGCCTGGGCACTGATCAGTAATCAGGCCGGGAAATATTTTTTAGCCATTCACAGACAGATAAGAACATTTTTTAAAAACATGCTATCCACACAGATAGAAACATATGTTGAACATCATTTTGCTGCGGGGCATCGTTGGATGCGTATGCTTGGATTTAAACCAAGTGGCATCTGTTCTGATATTCATCCATGTGGTGTGGACGTGATAAATTATACATATCAATCATCAATAAACTGAAGGAGAATACGTATGGGAGCAGCCTTACCAGCGGTGGCATTAGGAGTTAATGTAGCCGGAAATGTTCATGCGGCCAAAACAAAACAACAAGAACAACGTAGGCAGGCAGCTATTGCTGACAGCCAGGCAAATGCGCAACTACAGCAAGCCAACGATGAAAAAGCACGACTTGAAAAAGAGGGTAGGCGGGCACAGGCTAGAAGAAAAGTACAGCACGCACGCTCCAATAGTGCCAGTATTTCAAATTTATCCGATTTACTTCTTGATGACACATTAGCACAAGATCGCAGCCTAGCATCGTTACTTACTAGTAGTAATAATCAGGTATATCAACAGCGGCAACGTGCCCGAAATTATCGGTCACAAGCAAGCGCAAATACTATAAACACAGGATTTCGTACAGCAGCTGATTTGTTGATGGGGGGCTAGCCCCCTTGAAGAGTCTACGCGATAACGAACCGATATATTATTGAGAAAAATTAAGAAGCTTCGTAAGAAACGTCAGAGACGTTCTATGGTGGCGATGCTGATTCATCAAGATGGTTCGTCTCATTCTTGGCTCCTATGGAAACCTTAGCCAAAACGAGAATACAAATATAATGGCAGCCTAAAAGAAAAACACAAATATAATCAGTAAAATGAGTATGACTCTCCGGTAAGTATACTTACCGGACAATTATCTTGGACTTGACAGATAACTCGAATTTTCTTGTAGTCTACACGATAAACTGTTAGATTTGTAAGATATATTCTTACATTGATGGGGTGGTATAATGTCCAGAACAATTTCATTCCAGCCTAATGAAGAGCTGAGTAGCTTCATTGAAGCGCAAGTAGCAAGCGGCAACTTTCAAAATCAGAGTGAGGTTGTAAGGGCAGGGTTAAGGTTGCTTCAAGAGCAAAGTGCCGGATCTAAACTACAGCAACTAAAAGACTTGATAGACGAGGCCGAAAATAGCCCTACAGTTGATAACTGGTCTAAGGAAGAATTTCTAGCGCGTATGAAGAACAAGATATAATGTCTCAGGCCAAAGTATTTACTGTCCGCGAAACGGTTGACAAAGATTTAGATAGCATATTTGTATACAGCGTTGAGAACTTTGGGACTAAGAGGGCTGAGAAGTACGTGACAGATTTAATAGATTCTTTTCAGAGGCTAGCAGATAATTACAGGATAGGAAGGGATTGCAGTTACATTAAGCCGAATCTGTATGTACTTGATGTTGTGCTTCCCACATGGTCTTTTATAAGCCAACGAGAGGTGGTGTATCCGTCTATAGGGTATTACATAATTCTATGGACTACAGACGACATATCAATTAGAGCGGCTCAAAGAGGGGTAATTCTAGTTAACATAACTAGTTGATAGTGTATGGGCGTATGATAGAATGACCCAAATGGTGTTAAAATCGCTTCATTACCGGCAATCCACTCCCGTCACATGGCAATTGCATTTGGAATTTGCTGATATATTATATTTGTTATAAGTTTCTGATTAAGTTAGTACTAATTGGAGACAAAGTATGTCGTTATCGGAAGGATTTTTATCCTATTTTTCATCATTAGAAGACCCACGGACACAAGATCGCAGCCTAGCATTGTTACTCACTAGTAGTACTGTAAACACAGGATTTCGTACAGCAGCTGATTTGTTGATGGGGGGCTAGCCCCCTTGAAGAGTCTACGCGATAACGAACCGATTATATTATTGAGAAAAATTAACAACAAATGAATTTACGCGCCTTGGTCCACTAGATACGATTAAGCAGTTACCAGCTCTATCTCGAGGATATAAAAGGAAGCAGTTATTGACATTTCATGATATTTCATGATATCATAAGAAATGTTAAACATTAGAGAGATCCTATGATGCAAATGCAGGAAAATATTAAAATTTCTACACAAGCACTCCCACATCTTTGGAATGAAATTAAAGATATTGCCGAAAGTGAAGGGCGAATAACTTCATCTGTTGTCAATGAAGCTTTTTCTTTGTTTATTGAGAACCATAGAAATAAGCAACTTCCTCGCAAAGAGGTTATGGGTATTTACCATCAAAGTTGTGAAGATTACGATGAGCTTTATGATTTATTATCTAAATAATCTCACGTATCAATGATGATTAATTATCTTACTATTATTGAAATTGCAGCAATGCATAAAGATACTATTAGGCGCTATGGTGGAATGGATGGTATACGTGATAAAGGCGCGTTAGACGCAGCCTGTTATCGCCCACAATGCGGCTATTATAACACCGTTTTTGAACAAGCATCAGCACTTATGGAAAGTTTAATAATGAACCATCCATTTATAGATGGTAACAAACGAGTTGCATTTGCTGCCACCTATACATTCCTTTATATGAATGGTCATAAGTTTACTGCTCGCCCTATAGATATGCATAAATTTATGATATCTGCCATCGAACAACAACAGTTTAATATCGAAACCATAGCCCCTTACCTTAAAGATCATTCAGTCCCTGTTTCTTTATAAGAAACAAAAACTATGTGTACTCTACATCATTGCATGAAACATCAGCAAAAAATCGCAGCCTAGCATCGTTACTCACTAGTAGTACTGTAAACACAGGATTTCGTACAGCAGCTGATTTGTTAATGGGGGGCTAGCCCCCGTGCTCGTCAAGCCCCAAGCCATCACTGGTAATAATATACTCGATCCGTACTAGCGGTGACTTCCCCAATGTTCACAAAACATTATCCTGTTTTCTTGCACACCGGGTGATCCCCCTTTAAGAGTCTACGCTATAACAGACCGAGTATATTATTAGGGCAAATTGACCAGCACTCCCCCGTTAAACCAAGCGGTTTTGTTGGTTGGGTTCATAAATTTTACCCAACCTAGAAGGAGAATCGTGATGAAAGAACGTTACTTATTTATCTCATATCAACCAGATACGCGTAGTGAAGCTCAAAAAGAAGTTGATGAAATCTATCCGATGGATTTTGATTTTGAATATCCTGAAGTTACTTTGCACATTGAAGTGCCTATGGCAGTGCTAGGTTTTATTAGCAAGTTTAAACATGCCTCAGGAATGGCATCGCAAGAAGATGCTATTCGGTATTTATTGTCGCGCGGGCTTTATGCCGAAGGTTTTTTGTTTAAGTTCTAATTGTCCTGTTTTAATAAGGGCTGGTAGAATTCCTATTTTATTAGCCCTTTTATTTGAGTCTATAAAATAAAATTTTCCTTATAACTTCCAATATACCACATCTCTACTTCCAATTTACCAAAGACTAACTTCCAATTTACCACACTCGTACTTCCAATATACCACGCCCTTACTTCCAATATGCCATAATACTATTTTTACTAATTATTGGTAAATGGCATTTATTTTAAAAACCAAATAAACTTTAATAAAAATTAAAAAAGGTTAGTTTTTAAGTGGACACACAACCTTAATGGCGATATAGCTGCTGCACAGTTATATGTTAGTAAGGAGACAAGAAAATGAAGCATAATAATACTGGTGGTACACTTAATATACCAACAAATTATATAAACTTACCCGGAAACGATGTAGAGACTTTTACAGTGTCAGTGGGATCATATGGTTTATCAAACAATAATAGTACTACTGAATATGGTCAAATAACAGCAGAACTCCTTACACTTAGTGCAGGCACAATTAACCTTGATAATACAACTATTACCCGTCAAGCTGAAGGTGCAAGCTTCGACATAATAAGGGATTTAGAATCTGGTTCAGCTAGTAGTTATTCTGGACAAGGTCAAAATAATTATGGCGTCTTGTTGTCTGATGGCGGTGATATTCCCATTGTTGGTGTTATGGGATCACAAGATACGTTAGAGTTAAATACTATGAATGTTGGCACTGCAATAAGTGCTACATTTTCTAATGATGTATATACTAATGCAATTAGCTTTTCTATAACCCCTGAAACAGTCTTTAGTCCTAAAGTCACTGCATCTCCTTCAGTTATCAAGGTTGCTGCAGGTAAAACTATATCAAATACACTAGACCCCATTTCTATCGACGAAAACGGCGTATCAACCTATGTTATTCCGGAGTATGAACCACCTTCTTTAAATTCAGGAAATATCACTTTTCTAGGTGGAAGTTCACTAACTAGACTTGGTGAAAATACTAGTACTGCCTCCTTAAATTTCTCATATGGTAATACAACAATTTCTGAAGACAGTTTGTTTAGTAATATTATAACAGCAAGCACTCTATTTCCATTACCACTCTCTGAAAATTCCCCTATTGTAACGCCAGACATTACAGTAAATGGAAATGTAACAATAGGGGGTAATAATTTAGACCTGATAGTTGATGAACCTCCTTCTTCTTTACCAGAGCCCACTATCATTAAGGGGAACTATTATGATTTGGAGGCAAACACCGTAATGTCAACTCCAGAAACACTAACAATAACAGTAACTTACGCATACTCTGGACAAGCAATTGATATAAGTGATTACGAGCTAATTCTTTCGTCATTTGACGGAAAAGTAATAGGCAATAGCAATAATATTCCTACTCATGACAACGATATCATTAATGCCGATGATGAAGATAATACCATTCGTGCAAAAAAAGGTAATGACCTGGTGAAAGGTTTTGATGGCAATGACATTATTAAGGGCAATAAAGGACATGACACGTTAGTTGGTGGTGCTGGCAACGATAAACTTATTGGTGGGCTGGGCAATGATATCCTTATTGGTGGTGAAGATGATGATAAATTACTAGGTGGCAAAGGTAATGATTATTTATTTGCTTCGTATGGTGATAGAGCAAAAGGTGGCCAGGGAAATGATACTCTTATAGCATTAGAATCTGACACTGAAAGCACTGCCAAAACTCGCTTATTTGGTAATAAAGGTGATGATACTTTTGTTATACAGTCTGTCGGTAATGTTATTGCTGCAGGCGGCGAAGGCAATGATACATATATTATGAATAATAATACATTACTAGACAGTTTATCGGACCAAGAAAACCATGGGCTTATCATTAAAGACTTTGAAGAAGGTGATATCATTGACTTTTCTTTACTGGAAAGCTTTGGTGATGATACTATTTCCAATCAAGATTATATGGATCTTTTATTGATAGAGTACCATGAAAAGAAAATTACGATTGACCTTCTTGTCCCAGGTGATCAAATAAATCCTCTCGATACTCCTTTCCAAGGCCATGACATTATTTTAAGAAATAGTGATGTTGTCTTGGATACTTCTGATTTTGTTTTTGTTTAAGGAACAGACTTTAATCAGAAGAGGAGTTTATCTATGGACAAGCGTTATAGCTATATTTGTTGTTTATTGCTCTTTATTTGCTCGTGTGCTTCAAAACCCAATGAACCCCAGTTTAGAGGTTTTGCTAAAAGACAATTATCAAGAATTATTGATAATCCTGCGGTTATTTATGGAACAGTTCAAGGTGACTTGAGAAATTGTGATGTCATTGGTACTTATACGGGGTATAAAAGTGCCACCACAAATGTGAGCAAAACATTTAAAATACGGACGCAATCATTTCGTCCCTCAGACCAAAGTTTTGAACCAGTAGAAAATTTCTTTTTCCAGGTGGTTCCGGCTGGTCAAGTGACATTAAATTCAGTCACCTGCTCAAATAACAGAATCCACTATATTATGGATAAGAAGATTACATTAGCTCCTTCTGAACTTCATTTTGTAGGTAATTTAAAGTTTAAGTCAAAAAAGAAGCTCTATTATGCTGAGAGCTTTAAGACCAATTATGACCTTGAGAGAGATTACGGTGATACCAGACCAACTGAAGCGATAAATAGACTATTTAAGGTTACAAAGAATCAGTAGGTGCGTTGTATGTTTGCTATATTAAGTAATTTAAAAGTCATCGTTACTTTGGTGGTAATAAGTATTAGTTTCATAAGTAGTTTGGCGCATGCACGCCAAGTCACTACAGATAAACTTACTGTACTTACTCGACAAGGAGATAATATTGCTCAACATCAATTAGGAACTCTATATTTTAAAGGAGAGCATTTCGATAAAGACCCCTTTAACTTGATTCACGATTAGTATAGTGATGTTATTTAGATGTTTCGGATTTTGTTTTTTGTAAAGCGGGCGTTACATGAGGCCCAAATTTTAGGTTGTAATATTCTTTAACAAAGGCAATGAGGTTAAGTACGTACAAACCTTCTTTTTCTTTAATCTTAGGGTCCCCCTTAAGAAGCGCCAATTCATTTGCTATTGCGTTAGATTTTGCCAAAAATGCAGGTGATGTATGATCAAATTCAAATTTTGTTACTTTAGGATATTGAGCTAATTTTGCATGTAACTGTTCTAAAGCTTCTAGTTTTAGAGCTTCTTCTTCAAAACGTTCAATAACAAGTCTAATGAGTAATTTATTTAATAAAGCGTTATCAAGCTTACACACGTCAGCAAACGTAGTGTTGACGCAGATATTAAATCTTACTATGAGATCATCTGGAGCACTACAAAACCGATCAACTTCTTCAAGAAGTTTACTAGCTGTTATTTCCTGATCACAAGATAATATAAGTTGATGATATACAATCTTTTTAATTATATGTATAGTTTCTAAAATAGCAGGCATCAAGTATTCTAACAATAGATCGGGTGTAAACGAAATTGCGTTATATGCGTCAATTGAACCAATTGCAAGGGTAATCCCCTTCCAATTTTAGCAGCAAGCTAACGTAGAAGAGATTTTAGTCCAAGGTAAATAGTCACAAGAGTTATATCACTGCCTAATTATGTAGCTTTTTCTAGAAGTCGCATTTGACTTAGCATAGTGACAATTATATATACGCATATGTAGTATAGTTAAGTTTCAGGAGAAGAATATGCCGTTGTCAGAAGAACTCAGTTCAACCAATAATACTAATTGGGAAATATCGCAGGCGCCTAAATTTGAAAGTATTGTGCCTATTTCTAATTATATCGGTCATGTGAATCTTTCGGATGGCCCTGATGGATTGTATAAGATAAGTATAAGATACGAGGTGGACTATATTTTTCCGTATAGTTCGTCTTCTTTTAAGTTATACTACCGCCAAACCAATGGTGAATTATTGGAGGTTGATAAATTCATAGATGCATCTCGCGGATTAACAGGTAATATTGAATCTGTTGCAGAAGAATATTATGGTGAGGTGCATTTTCAGTACAGAGGAAGTTTTTTAGGTAGTATTGAGAATGTAGAATTGATTTCGGTTAGAGGCTACATTAATGGTTCGCCAATAGATATATTACCAGGAAGTTTGTCTGCATATCATATTGATACAAAACAACTGAAACTTTACGATTCATCTTCTGTTGATGTGTTACACTCTTCTTATGCAGAAAAAATAATATTTGCGGATGGAGAATATTATTTATCCGACTTTTATAACATTACTTCACAGCAATATGAATTAGGGTTTGGTAGTGTATTTAATGTTGATGGTTCGGCTATAAGTAGTTTATTAAATTTTAGTAATCCGTCTGTAAAGGTTGATATTGTTGGTTCCGGTAAATCTTCGAATAAATTAAACGTTACTTCGTCAAATGCTGTATTTGAAGGTCAAGTTAAAGACGTTATCCATGTCGATTTTAGCGGTTATGGCCAAAGAGGCGTTTTTAATGAGTCGGTTAGTGCACTTGTAATAGATACGTCCGCGCAAAGTGATGTTTACTTCAATCAAGATGTGTCAGTTGATAAATTGAATATAAATAGCAAATCAAATATTTATTTAGCTGATGGTGTTGCGGTAACGTCCCTAGAAGGACATAGCACTTTAAATGAGTTATTTGATTATGGGGTGCCGTATTTTTCTGATCTAAAGCAGCAACTAGAAAAATTAGGATATGATTTTGGTACAAGTTTTCCATCTATGAGAGATCCATTAAACACTCGAATAGGTGAGCCTTTTTTATATAAAGCTCTTAATCAGGAGTCTCGTATTAATGTTGCTACCGACGGAACAGGAACGATAGAGTTTTTAGGGGACGGGGCACTAGGCATTGATGTAGGTACTTCAGAAAAGAAAATTGGTAAGTTTATAGTTAATGGTGATGTAGATTTAGCAGCTAATATACACGCCCATGAGCTTATTATAAATGAATTAGGTGGTATCAATATAAAGGAAGATTTAACTCTTGATACAACAGTAATTGTTGAGGGTGATTTAGATATAGGAAATTATCATGTTGATGGTATTAACAAACTTTATATGGATGAAAACTCTGAGATCAGTGTTGTTGTTTCTGAACAAGATAAAGGAGTTAGTGTCTCAGGAAATGTGTTGATATTGGAAGATGGTGCTACAATAAATTTGGATTTTGCCCAAGGTGTTTCAGATGTTCAAGCTGGTGATGAATTTTTAATATTTGATTTTGATGCAGTTGATGTGTCTGACAGTGTTGTTATTGAAGAAGCATTTGATCATTTAGAATTTTCAGTAAAAGTAAATGACGAAGGTGATTTGTCAGTGCAGGCCGGAGCTGCAGATGGTTATGTGCTTGGATCAAACACGCAAGATGTTTTGTACCATTTTAATCATAACACAAAACTTCTTGGTTTTGGTGACGATGATATTCTTATATCCTTTGGCAATAGTGGAGTAATTGATGGAGGTGATGGTAATGACATTATCATATCCTATGGTAAGGGTAACCGTATAGTAGGTGGCAACGGCAATGATTACATTTTAGGCAATGCCACATCTGGAGTTACAGAAATTATTGGCGGTAAAGGAAGTGATGTTGTTGTTGGTGGCACTTCTGAAGATCATTTTATTTATACTAACTTAGATGATAGTATTGCTGGTCAATTTGATATGATCATGCAGTTTGATACGCAAAGAGATTTTCTAGACTTATCTGCACTGGGTATAAATGAAGAAGATATAGTTGTTAGTTATCATGATGATGGTGTCTCTCGTGTCGGTATTAACGGTTCTGATTTTGAGCTTTGGATTTTGACAAATCAAGGCGCAGAGCTATCAGACTGGAATATTATATAAACTATGTACTCTATAAAATTTGTTAGCTATGTCTCGGGTAGGACCTAATCAATCAGTCATATTGTATTTGTAGTGTCGTATCATCTATAGCAAAAATAGACATCGTTGGAAATGTTTGTACGTTAATCTCATCTATTACATCTGAAAGCATCTGGTGAGATGTTTTTACAGATACAACAATGAGATCATCTGGTTTTGAACCCAAAGGCACAAGATTAAAATGATATTGCTGGGCAAGATTTTCGAGCAGAATATGAACATCACCATTATAGGAAAGATTAACTTCTTGAGACAAGATAACCGAATGATTTCTCATTGGTTCAATAAGCTCTTTATTGAGTCCATCAT
>CALCTU010000038.1 GCA_937907045.1 uncultured Alphaproteobacteria bacterium | reverse complement strand
CTGCAACATGGAATAAGATGATGATGGACTGGGTTGGGATTGAAGTTCCAGATGATTCAATGGGATGCTTACAAGATATCCATTGGTCTATGGGTGCATTTGGCTATTTCCCAACCTATACATTGGGTGGTATGTATGCAGCTCAGCTATTCCAAGCAGCAAAAGAGTCCGATAAATCCATTGCCTCAGGTATTAGTAAAGGTGATTTTGCTCCTTTGCGTTTATGGCTGAACAAGCAAGTTCATGATAAAGGCTCGCGTTATAGTGCAGACGAGTTAATAAAGTCAGCAACGGGTAAACCATTGGATGCTGAAACCTATAAGGCTCATCTTAAATCACGTTACCTAGATTAGGGTTTGTTATGTTGTACGTTAGTACTAGAGGTCAAGCGCCGGTATTGTCGTTTGAAGAGGTTGTTACCACTGGTGTGGCCAAAGATGGTGGTTTGTATGTTCCGGAAGTGTTGCCAACATTCTCAACGGATCAGATTAAGGCGATGCGTGGTATGTCATACCAGGAATTGGCATTTACAGTGATGCAGCCATTTGTTGCCGGTGATATAGAAGATGACGTATTAAAGTCACTTATTGATAAAGCTTATGCGTCATTTAGGCATGATGCTATTGCTCCTGTGGTGCCACTCCATGATAACGTGCATGTGCTTGAGTTGTTTCATGGGCCAACCTTGGCATTTAAAGATTTTGCATTGCAGTTTTTGGGACAATTATTTGACTATGTTCTTAGCAAAGAGCAACGGCATGTTACCATTATTGGTGCAACATCTGGAGATACTGGGTCTGCTGCTATTGAAGGATGTAAGCATAGTGAGTGGGTGAATATGTTTATTTTTCATCCGCATAACCGTGTTTCTGAGGTTCAGCGCAGGCAAATGACAACAGTGCTTGCTGATAATGTGTTTAATATTGCGGTAGAATCAGATTTTGATTTTTGCCAATCCACCGTGAAGCATTTATTTAATGATCAGGAATTCCTGCAAGGAAAAACCCAGTTTGTAGCTGTAAATTCAATTAATTGGTGCCGTATTATGGCGCAGATTGTTTATTATTTTTATGCGAGTTTCCAAGTGGGTGGGCCAGAAAAGGAAGTAAGTTTTAGTGTTCCTACTGGTAATTTTGGTGATATTTATGCAGGCTATCTTGCTAAGCAAATGGGATTGCCAATTAAGCATTTGGTAATTGCAACAAATACAAATGATATTTTACATCGATTCTTGCAAAATAATGATTACAGCCGTGGAACGCTGGTGCCAACAGTTTCTCCGAGTATGGACATTCAGGTGTCGAGCAATTTTGAACGATTATTATTTGATTTACATCACCGTGATGGAGCGCAAATAAAAGACCTTATGGACGGTTTTCAAGAAAAGGGAGCATTGTCTGTATCGCAAGAAATACTGGATGAGGCAAGAAAACTCTTTAAAAGTGCTAAGTGCGATGATGCCACGACAATTGAAGTTATCACTCAGACATACCAAAAATACTCAATGGTAGTAGACCCGCACACTGCTGCTGGAGTATATGCTGCTGCTGAATGTGCGTCTGATAATCAAACACCAATGGTTATTCTAGCAACGGCGCATCCGACTAAATTTGCTGATGCTATTGAGCGGGCAGGAGTCTGCTTGCCAGATTTACCAGGACATTTAAGTGATTTGCTAGACAGGAAGGAGCAATATAAAACGTTGCCTGATTCTTTGGATGCTATTAAAGACTATATTTCAGCGCGTATATAGAACTCCAATAATGGATAAGGATCTAAAGTTTGTTTATCTTTAGATGCCTGGTGTCGATAAAATTTCTATTCATTATAAATCTTGCATTTTAGTAAAATATGTGTATTGTTGCGCCGCAAACATCAACCAGTAGTTTTATGTGGAGTTTGTATATCAATGTCCGAGATTATTTCCCAACCAGCCCTTACTTTTGATGACGTTTTGCTTGTGCCAGGCGCATCGGATATTATGCCTGCTGATGCAGATGTTTCAGTTAAATTAACAGAACATATTACACTAAATGTTCCACTTATATCCTCGGCTATGGATACTGTAACTGAGTCTAGGCTTGCGATTGCTATGGCTCAACAAGGTGGTTTGGGGTGTATTCATCGCAATCTGACAATTGATAAGCAACAAGAAGAAGTCCAGAAAGTTAAGAAATTTGAAGCTGGTATGGTTGTGAACCCAATTACTATTGGCCCTGATGCTACGCTTGAAGAGGCCTTGGATATTGTGGATAAACATAATATATCCGGTATTCCAGTAGCTGATCAAAAGACAGGTAAATTGCTAGGAATTTTAAGTAATCGTGACATGCGTTTTGTTTCGGATCGTTACCAAAAAGTAGCTGATTTGATGACCAAAGATGATTTAGTGACGGTTACTGAGGCGGTGGATTTAAACGAGGCTAAAAAATTATTACATCAGCGCCGTATTGAAAAATTATTGGTTGTTGACAATGAATATAAATGTGTTGGTCTTATTACGGTAAAAGACATTGAAAAAGCACAGCAATTCCCGTTTGCCTGTAAGGATAGCAAAGGAAGGTTAAGAGTGGCTGCTGCTGTTGGTACAGGTGCTGATGTTCAAGAGCGCGTTCAGGCTTTACTGGATGCTCAAGTAGATGTCATTATTGTTGATACTGCACACGGACATTCAAGCAAAGTAATTGATACGGTTGCAAAAGTAAAAACCATGATTAATGGTCAGGCTGCATTGATTGCCGGTAATGTTGCAACTGCGGATGCTGCAGATGCATTAATTGGTGCTGGAGCAGATGCAATTAAGGTGGGAATTGGGCCTGGATCAATATGCACCACGCGTATTGTTGCAGGTGTTGGTGTGCCACAACTAACTGCTATTATGAATGTTGTTGAAGTGTGTAAAAACAAAAATATACCTGTGATTGCTGATGGCGGTATTAAATATTCAGGTGATTTAGCAAAAGCAATTGCGGCGGGAGCTTCATGTGTCATGATAGGATCGCTTCTGGCCGGTACCGATGAGAGTCCAGGAGAGGTGGTGCTGTATCAAGGTAGATCATATAAATCATATCGGGGTATGGGATCGGTT
>CALCTU010000037.1 GCA_937907045.1 uncultured Alphaproteobacteria bacterium | reverse complement strand
CTCCAGCACCTTCATCTTTGCTGTCATTGGCGTCCACTCCCATTGCAATGTCAACCGATTGCTCATGGAGCAACACTTCTACTTGCGCCTTGGCATAATGAAAACCTTCTTGCTCATAACCAATCTCTTTAATCACATCTCTGGCGACATTTTCAATGTCATCTTTCGTAATTTTCTTAGGTCCTCTTACCTCTCCGGCAATCACTACACGATTTGTTGTTACAAGGGTTTCTGCCGCAACACGTGAAAAAGGATCTTCAGCTAGATATAAGTCCAAAATAGCATCTGAGATTTGATCACACACTTTATCTGGATGACCCTCAGACACAGATTCACTTGTAAATAAGTATTCTTGTGGTTTTAATTGTGGACGTGAAGACATAGTAAACTCTTCCTTTTTTGCAGCACTCATGGTTTTTCCTGTAACTATAATCAATGATACGCATATGGATAAATCATTATGGCCTTTATATCAAGTAATTGTGGTTTTGATCATGATCATAATATAAAAACAATCATTGTAAAAACTTCATCTTGATCTTATGATCTGACATATGATGACAAAAACACCCCTGACCATGATTGCAGCATTAAGCTGCATATTTTTTATAGCTGAATCATCCAACGCTGGTGATTTTACTGGCTATGCCGCCATTGATTATCGTCAATTTTTTTCTGGCCCTGCAGCCGAAGAACAAGAACTTTCTAGTGGACCAACGCTTGTCATTGAGCCAGAATATTACCATGTTAGCGAAGACCAGAGCCATATATTTACTCTACGTGGCTTTGGAAGACTCGACAATGTAGATGATCGTCGATCGCATCTGGATATACGCCAAGCTGATTGGGTCTGGGCAAATAACGACATTGAGTTTACTGCCGGTATTAGTAAAGTATTTTGGGGCGTTACAGAAACGCGCCACTTGGTTGATATTATCAACCAAACTGACGCTATTGAAGATGTTGACGGTGAAGACAAGCTTGGCCAACCCATGGTCTCCTTTGCATCCTTTTTGGATTGGGGAACATTACGCTTTTATTATCTTCCCTATTTTCGTGAACGTGAATTTCCTGGCGAAAAAGGTCGTCTAAGAGGGCCTACTGTTATCGACACTCACAAGCCAAACTATGCCAATGATTTAGAACAATGGCACCCTGACCTTGCTGTACGTTGGACACACACCGTAGGTGATTGGGATCTTGGACTATCCCATTTTCATGGTACAGCCCGTGAACCAGTTATTCGCATAAATGGTAACTCATTGACACCTTTTTATGAAATTATTGACCAAACTGGACTTGATGTTCAATATACCTGGGATGCATGGTTAGTAAAATTAGAAGCCATTGGTGTTGCCGGGCATGGCGATTATTTTGGAGCAGTTAGCGGTGGTTTTGAATATAGTTTTTATGGCATCAATGATACCGACAAAGACTTAGGAGTACTGATTGAATATCACCTTGATGGCCGTTCTTATCAAGCCCCAACCACCTCACTTGATCATGATATCTTTACTGGAGTACGCTTGGCATGGAACGATATTGACGACACTGAGCTATTAGCAGGCGTGATTACTGATACATCGCATTATGGCCAGTCTCTTTTTGCTGAATATAACACGCGTATATCGCAGCATTGGAAACTAGAAGTCGATGCGCGCTTTTTCAGTAATGTTGACCAATATGACCCATTTTATTTTGCTCAACGGGATGATTTTATCCAAGCCAGACTTGCATATTATTTTTAAACTAACCCATTTACAGGTGGAGACATGGCAGATAACACACTTAATTTTTTGGATGATTATTGTGAACGATCTGGTCTAGCCGGTTTTGGTGCAGAGCCAATTAACACATACAGTAATATTGCCTTTTTGATTGCTGCCATTTTACTTGCAATACGGTGGTACAACCACCCTCGATACAGTGTTAAAAACAGCCTTGATATAATGCTTCTCATTGCAACCATTGGCGCTATTAGTGTTGGCAGTGGTTTATGGCACGCATATGCCACCCGAACTTACTTGTTGGCAGACGTAATACCTATTGCCATTTTCATGAATGCTTTTTTACTTGTTTATATGATACGAGTACTGCAACTTAAACCTCTTTTGGCCTTAGTTTTATGGATTATATTTCAAGCAGTTACCATTACATCTGAAGTCTTTCTTCCCGCTAGCACCCTCAATGGCACCATTATGTATGTGCCCGCTTATTGCAGTTTACTATTGCTATTATGGGCAAGCAAACAACAACGTATAACAACCTATCACTACATGCTTTGGGCAACATTATTATGGAGCTTATCACTTGTAGCTCGTACCATTGATTTAGAGGTATGCATGCATATCCAGATAGGGACGCACTTTTTATGGCATATCCTCAACGCATGTGTCCTCTATTTTCTTACACTTGCAATTATTAAGTCACGCTAATCCATGACCCAGCCACTTCTTTTACTAAAGATTCATATAAATCAATTGCATCATCACGATCATTAAGGCAAGGAACCGTAGCAAAATGCTCTCCTCCATGCTCTATGAAACTTTCTCTAGCGGCAATGTCTATTTCTTCAAGCGTTTCTATGCAGTCAGATGAAAAACCAGGTGTTACTAGAAGTAAGTTTTTGATCCCATCACGCGCATATTGTTCGATCGTTTTATCCGTATAGGGCTGCAACCATTCTTTGGGACCAAATCGCGACTGAAATGTTAGTGGCATCGATTCACTGGTTTCATTTAACGCAATTCTTAAAAGCCGAGCCGTTTTATGGCAATAACAATGATATGGATCACCGTTATCAAAATATTCTTTGGGTATACCATGAAAAGACAAGATTGTCTTTTCGGGGTTCCAATCAAGTGTAGCTTTATACTCATTAATACTATTTGCTAATGCATTGATATACAAAGAATGACTTTCATATGGGTCGGTAATACGCACCGCTGGTTGCCAACGCAGATCCATTAGTGTTCGGTACACTTCATCGCACACTGTTGCGGTGGTGGCAGCTGCATATTGCGGATAAAGAGGAACAATAATTTGTCGATCACAACCCTGCTCTTGCAATAAACGTATACCCGATTTTATTGATGGATTTCCGTAACGCATCGCCCAATCAACAATCACATTCTCATTATTTGAAAAACGCTCAGCTAATTTTTTGGCCTGCATGCGCGTGAAATACCGCAAAGGTGATTCATCCGTATCTTCTCGCCAAACCTGTTTGTATACCTGAGCTACCTTTGGTGGTCGGAACGTAAGAATAAAAAGATTGAGAATCACCTGCCAAAGCACCGGATTAAGCTCTATTACACGACGGTCTGATAAAAACTCTCTTAAGTACCGACGAATATCGCTTACTGATGTTGAATCAGGCGTACCAAGATTGACAAGCAATACACCAATTTTGCCAAAAGATACGCTGGGATGATCATTAGGAAGCATATACCGTTATCCTTATCGTGTTAAAACATAAAACAATATCATAACCACAATTAAACAATATAGTAGTTTCTATTTTCAATGGTTGCTATTGCAATGCAAAATAGACACTAAAAAAAACCATTATACCGCATTAAATAAACCACTTCCCTCATAATCCAGCGGTTGACAAATCATGCGCAACTTCGTACAACACCTTACTACATTCAAGAAATATAGCAAAGGCAGCACATATGATACCTCAATCATCTGAATTAACAATGTTTACACCTGGATCTTTATACCATAGTTCTACACTGGTTGGTCCTTCTGGATTAGTACAAGGACAATACACTACTACCATCTTACTTTCTCAGCTTAAATCTCTTGCGGGCGATCGTTTCAAGGATTTATATTGCAATTTCACTACCAAGGCTTCACAACGTGAAGGGGTTATTTTAGGTGGAGAAATTTGGCTGTTTGATAAAGAAGGCAAGGCAACATTATATGAAGGGGATGAACTAGAGCTTGGTGAAACCGATATCTATATACTTGATCCAGAAAGAATAAACAACACAGCTATCGCAGAAGAAACAGACTTAGCCACATTATTAAATACCATAGCAGAGCATGCATCCGGAAAAGAACATAAAGGAAAAATATCTCATATTGGAACAGCTAACGGTTCATTAAAAGCCGCAAAGCTTCGTACTGTTCACCATGATCAAAAAGTTGCCCCGGGACTTCTTGAACTACCCATGATACGTAATTATGTTATTCATGATCCCGATTTAGCTAAAAATTCTTGTGATTTTGACGCTGATCAATCTATACCTGAGCAATATCAAAAAATCATTGCCGATCTTGAAGCAACACTCCCTGAATATCAACGCGGCTATACTGGTGTAACCATTGTTAAATCACCGCTGAACTTTAAGCTGAGTGTTGCTCACACAGGTGAGGAAAACTTAGACAATCCTAATCACACTCACCCACATGCTGTTTTAACGGCAGG
>CALCTU010000036.1 GCA_937907045.1 uncultured Alphaproteobacteria bacterium | reverse complement strand
TCATTATCAGTATGCAAAAATGGATTATATGCTAGTATAACATTTTTTTGAGGGGTAAGTCTTTTTTGTGCGTATAAGGCATAGAAGCTAATAAAAACGGAGTAATAAAATGCTCAGAAAAACCCTGGATAGGCTACTATCCATACATTTTAGAACAGATATTGGCAATAGCAAACTTGACCATCTGGAGCAGGACGTTTGGCGTAAAATCCGTATGCAAGCGGCTGATGTTGCCCTACCTTGGTATGAAAAAATGGCAATGGCTTTTTCTGTACCACAATTTCGCTATGCCTCCATAACAACAGCGGTAGTGTTAGGACTTGCATTTAGCCCCATTATGTCTTCGCAGTATAGTGCATCTGCCAATGAAGCAATGGGATTAGAGGTTTTTGCCAGCAACACACCTTATTTGTTAACCAATCAATTTTCAGGGAAATAATGAAAAAACGTTATATCAACGCTTCCATATTAATTCTAGCAGTCATAGGGTTAACTCTGGGCGCTTTATATATAGGGCAGCAATTTATGGTGGGGCATCATGATCGTGCCTCTGGTGGTGAACATGACATGCATCACTATCTACATAACCAGCTACACATCACCCATGACCAGGAAGAAAAACTGATGGAAATTGAAGAAAATTTCAGTCAGAGGAAACAATATTTAGAAGAAACTATGCGCATAGCCAATATGGAGCTAGCCGAGGCAATTAAGAGAAGTGATACTTATTCACCTGAAGTTCAGCAGGCAGTTGATAAAATTCACAATGCTATGGGTGATATGCAAAAATCTACATTAGAGCACTTATTTGAAATGCAGCCAATTTTGAACGAGGAACAAAATAAAAAATTAAAAAGGCTGATTACAGAGGCCCTATATGACAACGCCAAAAAATGACATTAAACAGGATACGCCAGATAACGACTTAATGCACCTGGTAGTACAAGGGGTTGAACCAGCCCTAAATGAGATTATGCGGCGTTACAAACATAAATTATTCGCATTTATTAGCAGATATGTAAAAGATGAAGATGCGGCATACGACATTGTTCAAGAAACATTTATAAAAGTTCATTTCAAAGCTGATAGTTATAACCCTTCCTACAAATTTTCAACCTGGCTTTATCAGATTGCTATTAATTTATGTCGTGACTGGGGCAGAAAACAAAAAATCCGCCAGGTTTTCTCACTGGATGCCAAAGTAAATGAAGATGAAGGAGATAGTAGCTACCATGATATATTGCCAGACCCTAACAGCAATGTTGAAGATTTAACCGATCTTAGGCAAAATCTGGCAACGCTTGATAAGGAAATTCAAAAGCTTCCCCACAAACTAAAAACAGCCCTGATCCTTTTTGCTATAGAGGAAAATTCACAGGAAAAATGCGCAGAGATTTTAGGTGTCAGTACCAAAACAGTTGAAACCAGAATTTACAGGGCAAGGAAAATATTAGCTGAAAAAGTTGCCAAAAATTTTTAAGGGGTAATACGATCTTAACCGTATAAGCACTATATATTGTAATTATGTAGGCAATGCTTATGGCTTCAGATGACACCCAAACCCGCAGAGATTTTATAGTACTAACGGCAAGCGCAGTGGCTGGTGTAGGCACCGTAGCGGCCACATGGCCGCTTATTGATTCACTCAATCCTTCTGCTGATGTTTTGGCTATGGCAACAGTGGAAGTTGATATTTCTTCTATTGAGCCAGGTCAGGCTATAACGGTCAAATGGAGAGGAAAGCCTGTTTTTATCCGTCGCCGAACAGAAAAAGAAATTATTATGGCAAGGGATGTTAATCTTGCCGATTTGCCAGACCCACAAACTGATGAAGAACGCATACATAAAGGTCATGAGGAATGGCTTGTAGTGATAGGTATCTGCACGCACCTTGGCTGCGTTCCCCAAGGACAACGCACAGGTAGCGCACGCGGTGAATATGGTGGCTGGTTTTGTCCTTGCCATGGTTCACATTACGATACAGCAGGTCGTATTCGTAAAGGCCCAGCACCTAAAAATCTGCTTATACCAGAATATAGTTTCCTTGATAATAGTGTTATCCGTATAGGCTAATATTTATACAAAATATTTTTTAAGGGGTAATCGCATTTGCTTCGTATAGGTGAAAGTGACTTTTTTAAAATCACGTCTTAATCAATCAAAAACCTATAGGAGACTACAATGAAATCAATATTAGCAACATTATTAATTACAGGGCTTTTATCAGCATGCGCAGCCGGAGATTATTCCAGTAATCGTGGTAGTAGCCGGGGCGGTCACGGCGGACATTCGCATTTTCATGGCAACACAAACTAAGTAAATGTGTAGATTGTATCATGAAATTTGCGTATTTTGGTGGAGACATGTTTTATCCTTGTATGGAACTTCTTATACAAGACGGGCATGAGTTAATAACACTATTTACAGGAAAACATAATACTGAAGAGCTTGCTTTTTCTCAAGATGTGAGAAGCAAGGCAAGCACGCTTGATGTTCCTGTTATACACTCTAAACCAACACATGCGC
>CALCTU010000035.1 GCA_937907045.1 uncultured Alphaproteobacteria bacterium | reverse complement strand
CACAATAACTTTAGCGCTGCACTGAGCTTCTATCTTTAACTGGCCCGTACCCGGATCATCAATAGGAACAAATTCATTTACTTCTACCAAAACAGCAAGAACAGCGACAGCCACTCTGAGTCTTGAGCAAGTAGAGCGGTTCTTTTTATAAAATAATTTCTTATTGCTTTTAGCATGTTCTTAAATTAGCTATTGGTTATTAATTTAAGATCTTATCTATAATAAGCATAGCGGAAAAATGTTATGATTAATTCTTTCTGCGGTAGCCCTACCGAAGTGACCATTAAAAAGGTTTTGTGCTATGGTGCAGCTCCATTTCTTACTGGATTACTTAGTTCATATTACAATAAAAATCGGGGCCTGAATAATAAGACAACGATTGCTGCATGTGTGGCAACAGAATTTTTTTCGGTATTTGTGGTGAATTTAGTAAATAGTCTACCTGAAGGTACAATGTCATTTATACCTCGTATGCCTCCTGCATTGCTATTGGAACCTGCAACACAACTTGCCGTCGAAACAGTTCCTTTTGCTTTGGGTGTATATGCTGGTATAAAAGGGTTCTAAGTCAAAAAGGGAGAATTGGAGGCCAGGGACGGAATCGAACCGACGATAGAGGATTTGCAATCCCCTGCATTACCACTTTGCTACCCGGCCTTATATTTTGCTAATACTTCACTATCTTACGTGATATGCAAAAAATAGGAGGACAGATTATATACAAAAAATATAGTTTGCTTGCAAGTGCATTGTTGCCTGAAGTATAAAATACAGTTATGAATAAACTATTCTTGAATGCAAATGCATAAGAACCACTATGCTAAAGAATAACAGCTGCCGGGCTAAATTCTCATCGCATGGGTAAGCGTGTAATGCCATTTTTTACAAGAAATGGATTTATAATAAACATTTAATCAACATAGCTTTGTAAGGAATCATGAACTACTTCGACACCGCACACCGCAATATGATTACCAACCAACTTATGCCTTTAACAATTATTGATGAAGGAATTTTAGAGGCCATGACCAGCATTAAACGTCATAGTTTCTTGCCCGATAGCCTAAGTAAAATTGCCTACGCAGATCATCACTTGAAGTTAACCGGAAATCGTTGGCTACTCTCATCTGTTCTTTTTGCAAAAATGCTAGTGGCAGCAGAATTAACAAAAGAAGACAGAGTGCTAGACCTGCACGCTCTTAATGGATATTATAGCGCTGTCAATGCTCAGCTTGCAGAATATGTAGTTGCTGTAGAAGAAGATGAAGATTATGCCTCCGATGCCCATAATGCACTTATCAAACATCATGTTGATAATGTAATTGTAGTATCTGATATAAGCGCAGCATCCCAAGCCGATAACGTACCGTACGATGTTATTTTTATATATAAGGCCATTGATAAATTAGATGAATCATTATTAGAAATATTATCCGATAATGGTTGCATTATCGCACTTATCAAGAACACAAAAATTCTTAGCCCTGCCCACGATATAGCTTCTGCACATTTGGTAAAAATCACTAAGCAAGCAGATAGCTTTGTAACACAAATCATTAGCGAAGAAACCGCCCCTATCCAATAATACAAAACAAAGGATAACCAGATGCGCACCATTATTACATGTACGCTACTTGCTGCCTTATTACCGGTAACAAGCTTTAGTATGACCCTGGAAGACTCTTTATCACGCGCATATCTTAACCACCCGTCACTTAAAGCATCCATATCTAATTTAGAAGCCACCAACGAAAACCTTACGCAAGCACGCGCTGGATGGATGCCTACAATTGAAGGCTCTGTTGAAAGAGGCAAACAACGCTCCGAGGTAGGATCAAACACATCTCATAGACTGACAGACACTCGTAATACTCGTATCACCCAGCCATTATTTCAAGGTGGCAGAACAATAGCTCTTTCCGACAAAGCTCACGCAGATATCGAAACCGCAAGGGCCAATCTTACACAAACCGAACAAGACTTATTACTGGATGCCGTTATTGCATACTTAAACCTTGTTCGCGATCAACAAGTGCTAAAGCTTAGCCAAAAGAATGAAGTTATTATGGGGCAACATCTAGACATCACCAACGAACGCTTCAGCGTTGGTGAAGTTACACAAACTGACGTTGCACAAGCAAAGGCCAACCTTGCACAGGCCACATCTGAAAAAGTGAGATCTACCGGCAACCTTCGAATTTCACAAGCATCTTTTGAACAAGTGGTTGGCGTCAAAGCGCCAGAATTGAAAAAAATTCCCAACCTACCTTCCCTTCCTTCACTGCAATTAAGCTCGCTTATTGATCATGCACTATTTTATCACCCTCTCATAAAAGCAGCTGACCAGCAACTAAGCTCAGCCAAAGAACAAATTTGGGTTGAAAAATCATCACTTCTTCCTAGTGTGAATATGGTAGCATCCACCCAAGAACAAGAAGGGTCTATATTTCTCAGCGGAACCAGCACCACTGACAGCATTACGGTAAATGTTTCGGTACCACTCTACCAATCGGGTGCAGAATATTCTCGTATCAGACAAGCAAAACGACGCGCCGCCAGCCAAGAATTTAACTTGGAGGCTGTCCAGCGCCAGGTCACCGAAGGAGTTATTAACGCACACCAAAATGTTATTGTTACAGGTTCAATTATCACATCGCGTTTGGCAGCCGTAGACGCCTTTAATCTAGCCCTTGAAGGCACAAAAGCTGAATCCAAAGCAGGGCAACGCACTACACTTGACGTGCTCGAAGCACAACAAGATGTGTTTGCTGCACAAGTTGAACTAGTTAAAGCAAAACGCGATGAAGTTGTAAGTCATTACCAATTACTCGCTGCAATTGGCCAACTTACCGCACAAAACCTTAATCTTAACGTCACACCCTACGACGTTGAAAAACATTATGACCAAGTAAAGTATAAAGTTGTTGGCTTTTAATTTAGATTTCCTATGATGGTCTGGGTGTGGTATTATGAGGTGGTCAGTAATAGTAAATTGTCGTAATTTTAAAGCCCAACATTATTACTAATTTTTAGTATAAAAGGAATGCATGGCTGAGGCTGCAGAAGCAACGGTAAAGGAAGGTTCAGTCGAGGAAGAAAATCCTTCGATGGAGGAAATTCTTGAATCTATCCGGGGCGTTATTTCTGGAGACGATGAAGGGGGTGAAGGAGACAATAACAACGACCAAGAGAAAGAAGAGTCACCACAAGATAACAATGATAACGAGGACATATTGGAGTTAACAGATATGGCAGACGATAAAGAGCAAGAAGCTCAAGAATCGGACAATACTGAACAGGAGGGATCAGTGCTCGACCAAATTGATGAAGCATTAGAGTCTAGCGACGATAAAACCGAGGATGCTAAGGACAATGATTCCGACGCTCCAGCCGCCGAAGAAGAAGACCCCTGGGCAGAAGCTCTTTCTGAACAACAAGCTGGCGGGCAAGACGAAGAGGAGGACAGCGCACAATCTGCCCCTCCTGAAGAAGAGGACCCTGCCCAAGCACCAGAAGAATCGGTCAAAGATATCTTGGGCAGCCTATCCCCTGAAGAAGAAGCCACACAAACAGCCGAGCCTGCAGGAAATCTTTTAACCGAAGATGCTGCCAAAAAGTCTGCAGAATCACTTCAGTCTCTGATTAAAAAAATTCCATCAGTTGACCTGGACACGCCCGCAATGCGCTCTGGCACCACGTTAGAAGACTTGGTGGTAGAGTCACTAAAACCACTAATGTCCGAGTGGCTTAGTGAAAACTTACCTACTATTGTTGAAAAAATTGTAGAACGTGAGGTTAAACGGCTCATGCCACAAGACCTCTAATATTTTTATCTAAGAAATAATATCAACCTCATAACTTCAAGGTAAGCAGTTTAGGTGTGAAAAGGGTAGCAGTACTAGCTTTGTCGACCATTTTAAGCAGCCAATCCATGGCAGCTACCAGCGGAATTGCTAATCAGCACGAAGAAAGCCTGTTTTCTCGTATTTCAAAACTCAGCCAGTCATTTAGCGGGTCAAACGAATATTTGACCGAATTCAGCCAAACAGCCGACCAATCTTTTGACCAAACTGGAGAATTTGTAATAGCCGAAGGGGATGAGAGTGTGGACCTAACAATACCACCACCTAACCCCGCTGCAACCAAAGCTCAAAACCCTACAACATCAGTCATTCCACCTCAAATTGGCGGAAGAAAGCCATTTGTAGCAAGCCAAGCAAGCATTGCAGATCTTCCCACCGACATCCCCCCTCCTCCAGCACCAACATCTGCAACAAGCTCAGGACAAGCCAGCAACCTGGACATCCCTCAATTGCAGATTAGAAACATGATTGCCCAAGAACAGCAACAAAAAAGAAAAGGTGGCGGTGCATCAAAAGGACCTAAGTTAAATTTACAGAAAAAACAATATAAGACCCCTCCAACCGAAGATGAACTATACCAAAGCAACGTTGAAGATCCGTTAAAACCAAATCCACATCGCAAACCAAAACTTAACTACAAAACACACCATCAACAAAGCCCCTTATATACAAAACGTTACTCCTCAAAAAACAAGCATTTACCCTCGGTCGCATATGAAAATGAATATAAACAAATTTTATTTGATAGCGCAGCCATCGGGCAACTTGACATACTCCGATCACTAGTTGACTATTTTGATAACACGGACGTACGCGATGCAGAAGGAAACACGCCACTACTCTATGCGATCATGGCAAATAACCAAACATCTGCCACAACGCTCTTACATATGGGAGCAAACCCAAACATTACAAACAATAATCGAGTAAGCCCATTATATGTTGCTATTAGCACTGATCGATTAGCCTTAGCAACATTATTGTTATTCAGAGGAGCCGAACCTAGCGCACTAGGTCCCGACGGCCAGACTCTTCTTATGAGCGCGCTGGCAAAAAACAATATGCACATGGCTTATTTATTATTACGCCATGATGCCAATATAGACCAGCAAGCAATTACAGGAGACACAGCTCTTCACACTTCGTTACGCCTTAATAACAATAATTTTTTATATGCCTTGCTTAAGAGAGGGGCCAACACTGAAATACGAAACAACAAGCAGCATACTCCTCTTATGTTGGCAGCATATACTGGAAATGCTCAAGCAGTGGAATTACTCCTAGAAGCTGGAGCAAGCGGACTAGCAACCAATCGCCATGGTTATAATGCTATGCAAATTGCTGCAGCGCGTGGGTTTGCTGACATTGCCATTCGTATTGAAACAATCAACATTGAACGCCAACTTATGGGGCAAGAATTAATGTCAGATCCAGAATCTGAACTTGATCATGTTTTACCCAATCCAACTGAACCAATTATTATACGCCCTGAAAACAATATAAGCTCAGAACAACCTGCGGACACCACCACAGATACAACTACCGACGCACCAACAGTAAAACCCAAGCCTAAAGCTAAACCAAAAGCAATAAAGAAAAAGCCTAAGAAACCCGTTATTCAACGCGTACGACCAATCACCCCTCCAAAGATTGAAAAACCAACCATTACTACTGAGCCACAAGAAAAACCGGATACTGCTCCAAAAGCAATTCAACCACCTGCACCGAAAGAAACGAAAGACCAGAACAACACCGACACTCCAACAACCAATATACTTAAAAAAGAAATCACGCCACCACCTCCTGTCATTACAGATTCAAACCCTCAATCCGATAAAGCCGTACCGCCTCATAAACCGGTAACCAATGATTCTACCGACAAGAAAAATGATGAATTGCAAAATAACTTGAAAGACTTTGTTGCTCCAAAAGAACCGTCGCTGCCTGCACCTACTAAAGAACAAAAACCGCCTACAAGCGACACCAAAGATCAAATGCCCATTATCTTAGATGATTTTGCTACTGATGATACAATTAAACCTCCAAAAGAAGTTCCTAGCGTTGGTAAAGACCCTAAATCTGATCTTTATTTCCACCTAGAACATATGCTCAAACAATCTGAAGATAAAACTCAAATACCTTCTATCCAGAAACTAAAAGAACAAAACTCTACGGTTGATAGCTTGATGGATGCAACGCCAACTAAGAAAAAAATAGACAAGCAGCAAGTGGCGCCAAAAGATTTAACTACTCCTCCACCTTCTTCCACTGAAGAAGCCCTCGATGAAAATATCATGGAAAGCTTGGTAGGAAAACTAGAGCAAAAAAAACAACAAGCTCAGCCTGACGATGATACCAACACAAAAACGCAACCAGCCGAAACCGAAAAATCAGAAGCGCAGAAGAAAGTAGAAGTAGAAACAGAAGCGCCACAGCAGCAACCTTCGCAATCAACAAACATCCCCATTAACACAAACGAACCCCTTAATCTTCCGGACGAACTTAATATAAACCCACCTGAATTTAATGAAGATGATAGTGAGAATGGAGACGAAGAACTCATTGAATCTGAATCAGAATCAGATTCAGAATTTGAATTTAACCAGAATTTGGAACAAACCGAACCCATCACCATCACAGAAGATCCTGGGTTAGAAATACCGCCTTCAGAGTTTGATGATTCGGAACTTGACGAGATCGATAGCCTAGAACAAGAAATAGAAAATGACAATCCGCTTGATGAAGACCTAGATGCGTTGCTTAATAACGGCTATGTAGAGCAACCAGAAAATAATGACACACCTGAATTGGCCGTACCACCACTTGATGAATAACATCTCTAAGTTAGGGTATTTAACAAGCAAGACAGACAGTGTCTGTTTTGCACTTTACTTTTTATGTAGAGTTGTTTATGAGGATTGAGTTGTTAAATAAAAGCTATGAGACATTTGATAGTCATTGCTATAGTTAATCTCCTGCTTTTTTAGACATACATCATCCAAACCTTGCGCCAAGGAATAGTTTTTTAAGTATTTTTGCAGATTGAATATGTTTATTCATGGTTTGAAATTTTAAGCTCTAATATACAAAGATCATCATGACTTTTGATAAATCACATTTACCAAGTAGATACATCACTTCAACACACGGCTGTGAAGGCAGACGCACCATGCTTGAAAACCTCAAAACTGAAGGTTACCCAGATGGTTGCGGTCCAGGCCTAGATGATCCACTGGTATGTGTTGTTGACACAGGCAATGAATCGGCACCATGTAATATTGACCTTCCTAAACAAGCCTCTTACGCAAAACAAGGCGTAGTAGAAGGCGGCGGCACTCCATTTGGTGTATCTACTATCACTGTTACTGATGGTATTGCCATGGGACACCAAGGTATGAAATCCTCCTTAGCTTCACGCGAAGTCATTGCTGACTCTGTTGAATTATCTGTTCGTGGCCATTGTTATGATGCAATCGTTGGTCTTGCCGGATGTGATAAATCACTCCCTGGACTAATGATGGCGATGGTACGATTAAATGTACCTTCCGTATTCATGTATGGTGGTTCTATTCTCCCTGGCTGCTTTAAAGGCAAGGATGTTACCATTATTGATGTTTTTGAAGCTGTAGGAAAACACGACAAAGGTGAAATGACCGATGAGGACCTACGCGAACTTACACGCGTAGCCTGCCCATCTGCTGGCGCATGTGGTGGCCAATTTACAGCAAATACCATGGCCTGCGTATCTGAGGCCATTGGCCTTGCTATTCCGGGGTCAGCTGGCGCACCCGCACCTTATAAAAACCGTTATGAATATGCAGTGGCATCAGGAAAAGCGGTAATGGACTGCTTACGTAGCAGCATCCGCCCGCGTGACATTGTTACTCGTCAATCATTAGAAAATGCAGCTGCTGTTGTTGCTGCCACAGGTGGCTCTACCAACGCCGCCCTTCACCTACCCGCTATTGCAAATGAGTGTGGCATTGATTTTGACCTCCACGATGTTGGCGAAATCTTCCAGAAAACACCTTACATTGCCGACCTTAAGCCAGGTGGTAAGTATGTTGCAAAAGACATGTATCATGCCGGTGGAGTACAAATGCTTATCAAAGAATTATATGATAATGGATACATTCATGGTGACTGTATAACCGTCACTGGAAAAACCATTGCTGAGAACTTAGAAGATGTAACATTTGATGACAATCAAGACGTCATCTATCGTGTTTCATCACCGCTATCTTCTACTGGCGGCGTGGTAACACTTAAAGGAAACTTAGCACCCGATGGCGCTATTGTTAAAATTGCTGGCCTTAAGCAACTTAAACATTCCGGCCCTGCCCGTTGCTTTGATTGTGAAGAAGACGCTTTGGCAGCTGTTGAAAAACAAGAATATAATGAAGGCGACGTCTTTGTTATTCGCTATGAAGGACCAAAAGGCGGACCAGGAATGCGCGAAATGCTTGCAACCACTGCAGCATTATATGGACAAGGCATGGGCGAAAAAGTAGCACTTATTACTGATGGACGTTTTTCTGGTGGGACCAGAGGATTTTGTATCGGTCATGTGGGACCAGAGGCAGCAGTGGGTGGTCCAATAGCACTCATTCATGATGGCGATATTATTACCATAGATGCAGTAAACCGTACTATTGATGTTGACCTTTCTGACCAAGAGTTAGCCAAACGTAAAGAATCCTTTACCCCTCGTGAAAACGACTATCAATCAGGAGTTCTTTACAAGTACGCACAAAATGTTGGAGCAGCACGTACAGGTGCCGTAACACATCCTGGCGCTAAGAAAGAAAAGCATGTTTACGCCGATATATAATCATCATGGCCCAACCATGGATATGGATTGGGGCGATACAGCCAAATATAGGTGTCAATTACGCAGTAAAGCTGGGACTTGCAATTATCTATTAAATGTTTCTGCAGGCACATACGAACTGCCGTGAAACTCTGGGTATTGTTCTTGTTGATAGGAACCAATTGGACGTGAGGAACGACGATTACGATTGTCGCAGTCCATAATATCGTATATTTTGTCTAAATAATTAACACGCGCCTCAGCGGCATCAATTGCTTCTTCAGCATCCATGTAGGTACTGATATATCCAAGTGGCATAAGTACATTTTTGATTTTAGGGCCTCTATTTTTATACGCCATCTTACGATAAAATTCAGCCTCATTCATTTCTAGAAGGATTTCTTTACACGAAAGACGTTTATCTTTGCGCTGCATGGGTTTTACTTTAGTAGACATGTCACTACCAGTACACGCTGTCACTGTAACTCCAAGTACAACCAAAATCATTATTTTTAGGAATTTTAACATATTCTTGACTCCCTAACATGTCCTTTTATGACTTGAGATCATATACCATAATTCTTAACAAAACCTTAAGATGACTTTTTATAAACAAATTGCTTTGAACAATACGGACAAATAATTTCATCTGCCTGACCCATATTAAGATAGACATTTGGATGACCTAGTGCTCCTGCACCGCCATCACAAGCCACCTGCTTGCTTGACACATATTCAGAATCAGTATGTTGTTTTTTATTCTTCTTACTTACCATGGCCCCTCCCCTTATAGTTTGAGGACTATTGTTGTTGTTCATTAAATAACGAAATAAGATTACTATCTTTATCTAATACCTCTATAGGATATTGACCCGTAAAACAAGCATCACAAAATTGTGGCGAGTCATTATCTCTTTTTGCTTGTCCAGCAGCACGGTACATTCCATCCACCGAGACAAAAGCCAAACTATCCGCACCAATAATTTTAGCAATCTCTTCGTTGTTATGTTGCGCGGCAATTAATTTTTCACGATCTGGAGTATCAACACCGTAAAAACATGGATGCGTGGTTGGCGGACTGGCAATGCGCATATGAATTTTCTTTGCACCAGCATCACGTACCATCTGTATAATTTTCTTTGAAGTTGTACCACGAACTATCGAATCATCGACTAAAATAACTTCCTTGCCCTTAATGACATGACTATTTGGGTTGTGTTTTAACTTAACCCCTAGATGCCTTACTTTGTCAGTAGGCTCAATAAATGTCCTACCTACATAATGATTTCTTATAATACCCAGTTCAAATGGTAATCCAGACTGTTCCGCATAACCAAGAGCTGCCGGCACACCTGAATCTGGAATAGGAATCACTACATCCGCATCAACTGCAGACTCAAGTGCAAGCTCTCTTCCAATAGCTTTACGCACTTCATAAACATGCTTTCCCTCGACGATACTATCGGGCCTTGAAAAGTAAACATATTCAAAAATACAAAATCGTTCTTTAGGCTTCTGGTCAAATGGTCGGTATGAGTGAAGTCCTTGCTTATCAATAACAACTAACTCACCCGGCTCCACGTCACGCAAAAACTGTGCGCCTATAATATCAAGTGCGCAGCTTTCAGAAGCAAAAATATAAGCATCGCCAAGAACACCCAAACAAAGCGGCCTCACACCAAACGGGTCACGCGCACCAATAAGTTTCTTTTGTGTAAGAGCAACCAATGAAAAAGCACCTTGGACTTTATTTACCGCATCAATCACCCTATCAGCCACACGTGACTTTTTACTAGTGGCAATTAAATGGATAAAAATCTCTGTATCCATCGTGGACTGAAAAATTGATCCTTGGCGAATCAATTCTTTACGTAAAGTAGCGGCGTTAGTAAGGTTACCATTATGTGCAATGGCTAATCCACCAAAACTAAATTCCGCAAAAATTGGCTGAATATTTCTAGAATGCTTATCCGAGGTAGTAGAATACCTCACATGACCAATAGCACAGTCTCCAGGAAGCTTGTTGATGGTGCTTTGCGAATTAAAATTATCACCCACATGGCCTGTTGCTTTATGCGAAGAAAATAAGCCTTTATCATAAGAAACAATTCCCGCTGCTTCTTGGCCACGATGTTGCAGGGCATGAAGACCCAAGGCTGTATGAGCAGAGGCATCCTCAGAACCATAAATGCCAAATACACCGCACTCTTCACGTAGTTTGTCGTCATCAAAAGGATGCGAAATCTTCTCAAGGGACATAAACATATAATACTTATATTTACATATATTAATATTTTATTCTAGACCAAAGTTAACTATTAATCAACGCTTTGTATCAATTGATCCAAATCATCTAGCTGACCTTGCTCATAACCTTTGGGTGGCGCAATTACAGCCTTTTTTTCTACCACCACATCTTCTTTTGCAACACCTTGTTTTATAGGCTTATTTTCCGAAGAAACAGGAATAAACTGCACCACATAGCGCGCAGAGCCATCCAAAACCTGATGTCCAGCCGCCGATGTGTATTCTTGGTACCAAGATGGATTATTATCATTTCCTAAGTGATGTGAGTCTCGGACTATATCAATCAGCACAGCCACTACTACCACCATAGCAACTCCACGGATAAAACCAAATACAGCCCCCAAAGATTTATCCATAACATCCACAGATTGCTTGCGGCGCTTCTTGGTTGTCTTTGCTTTAACGTAATACATCAGACTAAGAATTCCTATAAACAGCCCTACTCCTGCAAATGCAGAAGCTATTTTAATGTTATTTGTATGTTTAAGAAGAGCAGAGGTAACAAAATCAAACAAGAAAATGGTAGCTATGCATGCTGCAATCCACAAAAAAATAGAACCTATTGTCTTGTTGAACCCTTTAATAAAAGCAACCGCCGTCGAAACAGCCACAATGGCCATAAAAGCAATATCAAACCAATTTAATTGAGGGTCTTCAATCATTGATCACACTACCTGCACAAATCGTTATGCTACTTGCTTATGGTTACTATTTGCAAACAACGCCGCTAAGTCTTTTATATGGCTTATTGAGTGCAAAATAAAGCTTTTATTCCCACCCTTACATTTAGGAGGAACCAAACCTTGTATAAACCCAAGCTTTTGCGCTTCTTTTAGACGAATATCGGCTTGGGACACCATTCTCACCTCTCCTGAAAGTCCTAACTCACCAAATACCACACACGATTCTGGCAAGGCAATGTTCGTTGCAGAAGAAATTAACGCAGCTGCAACCGCTAAGTCAGCAGCAGGCTCAGTAATTTTAAGGCCACCTGTAATGTTTAGGTATATCTCTTTATCTGCGAACATCATACCGTATCTAGCTTGCAGCACGGCAATCACCATAGCAAGCCGATTACTATCCCAACCAACTACCGCACGTCGAGGAGTCGGAATAGTGGTTGGCGTAACCAATGCTTGCACCTCTATAAGCACCGGCCTTGTACCTTCAAGTCCGGCAAATACAGATACTCCCGTGACGTCTGCCTGCCGATCTGACAAAAATAATGCTGAAGGATTTGAAACTTCCTGCAAACCGTCAGTTTGCATTTCAAATACACCAATCTCATTTGCCGCACCAAAGCGATTCTTTACCGCACGCAATATCCTAAAATGATGACCTCTTTCACCTTCAAAATACAGCACCGTATCAACCATATGCTCCAATATTTTTGGACCAGCAATTTGCCCCTCTTTAGTAACGTGGCCAACCAGCACTAAGCTGATATCATTGCCCTTTGTATAACGCACCAATTCATGGGCACACGTCCTAACCTGCGAAACTGTTCCAGGAGCCGAAGAAATAGTATCTGTTGATACCGTCTGGATAGAATCCACCACCAACAAGTCCAATGGTTTAAGCGCATCCACACTAGCAATAATTTTTTCAATATTAGTTGCTGCCATCAAATTAACAGAGGCTTTTTCAAGACCAAGGCGCTTAGCACGCAACCGTATTTGCTCAATGGATTCTTCACCCGATATATAAGCAACCTTTTTACCCGACAGTGCCAACGAAGCTAATGTCTGCAACACCAATGTTGACTTACCAATCCCCGGATCACCCCCCAACAATACCGCAGCTCCTGAAACCAAACCACCTCCAAGCACACGATTAAGCTCTTGAATATTGGTATCCGTACGTGGCTTCAATTCTATGTCACCATCCAAAGAAACAAAAGGTAATTGCTTACCTTTGGCTCCTTCTTGCAAAGCTTTTTGTACTAAGGCTGTTTGCGTATGCTCTTCTTCTATACTGTCCCAATTACCACATTGGTTACATCTGCCAGACCATTTGGTAAAGACAGAGCCACAAGACTGACAGACAAACCTTGATATTGTTTTAACCATATACTTAATTACTCCTGAGAACCATGATACACACGCTGAACACGCAAGCCTACACGCGTTAAGCACTCATAGCCGATGGTACCACAAAGAGACGCATATTCATCAATCGGAATATGTTGGCCAAAGAATTCCACCCATCCACCTGGCGCAACACTATCTTTTGCATTCGTTACATCCAAAATAACCGTATCCATGGACACACGACCCACCACATCCACAATTTTACCTGACACATATGCTTTAGCTTTATTGGAAGACTCACGCAAATAACCATCCGCATATCCCAAGGATACGGTCGCAACAACCCGTTCTGAAGGGGCGGTATACGTACCACAATAACCAATGGTTTGCCCCTGCTCTACCGAATGAATCTGCACTATTTTGCCGTACAGATTTGCTACGCACTTCATTGGATTATCCTCATGATAGGGCGTGGGATTAATACCATACATCGCCGAACCACACCTTGCCAAATCAGCATGATAATCTTCTCCCAAAAACACACCACTTGAATTAGCAAGCGATGCCTTCACGTTAGGAAAAAGCTCTCTTACCCTGTTAAATTTATTCAGTTGCTGGCCATTTATCTCATCATCTGGCACCTGCGAAGATACTAAATGACTCATGATATGAAATAGATTTAACTTTGCAATACGTGGACGATATTTATCAATATCTTTATATGCAATACCAAGACGATTCATACCCGTATCTATATGAACAATAACGGGCATATCAGGCTCAGCCAACTCCACTTCTTCAATGCGGTTCAACACTGGCAATAACTGCAATTGCTTTGCATAACGAAATGCCTCTTGGTCCCATAGCTGACTAAACACAGCCACCGTAGCCAATGGAGATACCGCACGAACGGTCACTGCCTCTTCTAACGTTGCCACCCAAAAAAAGTTACATCCAATAGAAGATAATGCTTTTGTAACAGGAACAACCCCAAGACCATACGCATCAGCTTTAACAACCGCTGAACAATTACACTTACCTTGAAGCACCGAAAAATTATGCTTAAGCGCATCTAGATCCACTTCTAATATAGACTGACAAAAAGGCTCAAGCATCAAAATCGTCCGGATGGTGGGTTGTATCCAAATTCTCGAATTTAGTTGTATTAGAGTTAAAGAACAACCTTGCAGTACCAATTGGACCATTACGCTGTTTAGCTATAATCATCTCTGTAACATTCATGCAACGATTCATGCGTTGTTGCCATTCCTCAAATTTGGGAGACCCTTCTTCTGGCATAGACCGAGAAAGATAATATTCTTCACGGTAAATAAACATTACGACGTCCGCATCTTGCTCAATACTTCCAGACTCACGTAAGTCAGATAATTGTGGTCGTTTATCTTCACGTTGTTCAACCGCACGCGACAATTGTGATAACGCAATAACGGGAATATTAAGTTCTTTAGCTACAGCCTTTAACCCTTGTGTAATTTCAGAAACCTCTTGCACACGTGAACTTTCTGACTGTTTAGAACTACCACGCAGTAACTGCAAGTAATCCACCACCAGTAACGCTAAATTACTTTGACGCTTCAAACGTCTAGCACGAGTACGCAGCGCAGAAATTGATAATGCAGGAGTATCGTCCATAAAAAATGGCAATTGGTATAATTTTTTATTTGCCTCAACAATTTGCGCAAATTCATCATCTCGCAATGTTCCAACACGCATACGCGATGAATCTACCCCAGACTCCATTGCAATCATACGTGCTGCTAATTGCTGCGATGACATCTCCAACGAGAAAAAACCAACACAAGGAGCTTGCTCACCTTTTTCCTGAGCCGCTTGGGCAAGCCTTTTACATGCATTAACTGCCAAATTGATAGAAACAGCAGTCTTACCCATCGACGGACGTCCTGCTAAAATCAATAAATCAGATGGCTGCAAACCACCTAATAACTCGTCTAAATCTCTAAAATCAGTAGGGACACCACTCAATTTATCGGTGCGCTTGTGCGCCATCTCTGCCGCAGCAATTGCATCAGAAAGCGACTGCTTAAGTGGAGCAAAACCTGCATCAGATGTGCCTGTACTTGCTAATGTGAACAAACGTTGCTCTGCTTTTTCTAGCTGAGAGCTTGCAGGATCATGAATATTTTCATCAAAGCCATCATTAACAATATCCTCACCAATATTGATAAGTTGCCGCCTAAGCGCTAAATCATACACTAACTTAGCGTAGGTATCTAAGTTAATAATGGCAGTAGCATTACCAGCAAGTCTAACCAAATATTCCGCACCGCCAACGTCTTTTAATGCCTCATCTTTCGCAAAATGGTTACGCAACGTTACCGGACTTGCCATTAAACCACGATCCATAAATGCCAGAATAGCTTCAAATATACGTTGATGCACCAATTCATAAAAATGCTCGGGACGCAAATAATCGCCAATTTTATGGATTAACTCATTGTTAATCAGCAAAGAACCCAATATAGACTGCTCTGCTTGCTGATTAGCAGGCAAAGAGCGATACCCAAAATTTTGTTTTTCAGTATCTGAATGTAATAGGTCTGGCTTTGTAGTTGAAGCTATCTGACTCACGATATTCTCTTTACTTATGTATCTAACAATAAATGGTACCTTACGCTAAAATTCAACATTTTGATAAATATATTGTTAGCTTTACCCGTACAAACACACATGAAATAAAATCGTTTGCATTTATGTACAAAATACAGCCCAAAACTTCTCAAACATAGTCGTTTTTTGGTAAGTCCTTTAATACTCCTTAAGCACACAATCTACCCTTGAACCTGTTTCGTGTAAAGCATTGTTGAGTATATTTTTATTTACAATACCATCATAATCCTTCACAACTAATGGTTAAAAAATTATCAATTAACCCCTAAAAAGCGAGAACCCTATGCCTCCTAAACCTTCTACTTTTTCTGCAAGACAGATTGCTGACCTGGCGCAAAAACTCTCTGAACTGTATTACCTCCCTCAACAGGCAAAAGGCCCTCTTTATCGACATCTTGACGACTTAGCCCACGCTTTAGCCAAACGCCCCGAACTTATAAGGGTTTCACCTTCAGGAAGAATCCCCCATACACCAAATGGAAACAAACAACCCGTACAAACATTTCTTGTAACAAGCCCTTTTGACAGCTACCTCTTTACTGCCATGCAAAAACACGGCATCATAGAGTGCCCACCAGGGCAAGCACCGATATTAAGCGATAAATTCTCGAATGAAGTCACAAAAGGAGAACCTATACTCTGTCTTCACAGAGCTTTAAAAAGAGGAGGATGGACCAATGTTGCATTATTTGCATCTCAAGCAGCCGCTGATGATCGGCAAGTTGTTGCGCATACAGTAGAGCTTGCTTTACCAAGCGAACATCCGCTCGACCCACTTAAACAACGTACTATTTACGAAATAGTCAGCAAACCATTAGCATTACGACTTGCGGATGACCCTGAACTGAGAGACCTTATCGCCCAGACAATCGCTGCACAGCCAGAAGATGAACGTTTCCTAGCACAATGCGGCTTTGATAGAGATCAAATAGAAAGCATGAAGAAAGTCCAAACATGGGTGAGTCAAGCCAATCTTATTGCAGCACTAAGAAACGGACAAAATCACGGCGATGTTCCTGGCTCTTTCTTTGCTTAACGTGTTTTTGTGAATTAAGAAAATAATGATCTTTTAATTTGAAGACGCCGACAGCTCATTTGTTGGCGTCTTTTGACCAGACTGCTTCATACCATCATCTTTAAGCTTCTGATTTTTCTCGCGTTTTAACATCTGACGCATTTTATCTTTTTGTTCAATGCGCTCTATATCACGCTTTCGGCGCTCTTTCTTATCATTCTTTTCTTGCACAAAAGACTCAAGCCCATCATCAATAGGTCCAAGCAATATATCATCTGGAGCAACTTGCTTATGCATCGAAAGATTCGATTTTTTCAATAACGTAATCGACACTCTTGAATTACTCGGAGAATACGGATTATCAAGATCAAGCAAGTCATGATCTGCCTTGCCCACCACTTTTGCAACTTGCATATGATCCATCCCCACAGATACCATAAAACGTCTAGCTGAATTGGCTCTATCTGCAGATAATTCCCAATTTGTATAATCTTGCTCTTTACCCTTCTTTTTGTCTGCTTTGGTATGACCGGTAATACTAACATAATTAGGAATATGGGATATTGTTTTAACAATTCTATTTAAAATATATTTTGTATGATCCTCTAAGTCCGCAGTACCATCTTTAAACATAGGACGATCCTCATCATCCATAATCTGAATACGCAACCCCTCTGGGGTTTCTTCAATAAGCACTGAATCCATATATTGTGTTTCACCAAGGTTTGTTTCTAGATTTTCTTTCACCATATCTTCTGGACTAAACTCAGGATTCTCAACATCTATTTTATTGTCCGATTCAGGAAATTTGACAATAGGTCCAGATGGTGGAGCACCAAAAATAAGTCCTTGGGAAGCCCAATCACCTTGCGAAACCCCTTCAGTATTAGGGGCCTGACCTCCACTAAAACCAATACCCATCTTACCTTGCAAACCAAGCGTGGGCGTAAAATAATCGGCCAAACCTTGAAGATTCTCTACTGGAGTAGCAGTTAGCAGCCACATAAGTAAAAAGAAGGCCATCATAGCTGTTACAAAGTCAGCATACGCCACTTTCCATGCCCCACCATGGGGAGCATGACCACCTTTGTTGATCTTTTTTATAATAATAGTTTGATTAGGATCCGCCATAAGTGCCTACCCTTCGCTAGCACCGTTAATCATTGCGTCCATTTCAGTAAAACTTGGACGTAAATGATGCGGCACCGTTTTACGTGCAAATTCAACAGTGATGGCTGGTGCATTACCCTGCACATGGGCAATAATGGCAGTCTTTAGAACCTGATAATATTCTGTATCAGCTGTTGCATATTTAGCCATAAAGGCACCAATAGGCCCAAATAAACCATAACCCATCAAGATACCCAAAAACGTACCCACCAATGCCGCACCAATTAATCCACCTAGAATCTCTGGGGGCTCAGCAATACTTCCCATAGTCATAATTACACCAAGTACCGCAGCAACAATACCAAGTGCTGGCAAACCATCAGCCGCTGTACTCATGGCAGTAGCATATGTTTCCAAATCATGGTGGTGCATATCGATTTCTTTATCCATTTGATCTTCCAGCTGGTAGTGGTTTTCCATCCCCATGGTCACAAGCCGAATATAATCACAAAAGAACTCTACTCCGTGGTGGTTATTAGCAAATTTGGGGTAATTGGTAAATAATTCACTAGAGTCAGGATCATCTAACGCAGGCTCTATTTCTAGCACACCTTTTGTTTTCATGATTTTACAAATGTTATAAACAAACATCAGTAAATCAACATAATCTGCCTTTTTATGAGGAGCCCCCTTAAGTAGCCAACCAAAGCCACCTAACATCCCCTTAATAACAAAACCTGGATTACTAATGATGGTTGCACCGACAGCTGCACCAAAAATGATCACAACCTCACTTGGTTGCCAAAGAATACCAAAGTTTCCGCCGTGCATGGCATAACCACCCGCAACACAACCAAAAACAACAATCATTCCAATAGGAAATAGCATATACGTTAAGCTTATTTATTAGGTTACTACATGTAATAAGCTTCCAGCGTAACCCAGAAAAGTTAAGATATTGTTAACAAAACCCAAGCATTTCGTTAAAAATCTTGCAAATAAAGTTAGCTACAGCTTCATTCACAAGCCGATATACCCACTTCTTTTTCAAAGAAATGGTATTGCACTCAGGCACCACAAAGGTTTTCGCGCTCACGTAACTCGCGCAAAGCGTACGCTATCATTACTTACGCCTTGATACCGATCTTGAATGAAATTGCCCGCAACAACTTTATTCAAGACCAGTATATAGTCTTTTTATTCTTACAAAACTTGCTATTATGAGGTTTTAAAATTTACCTTTATACATTATTTTATGACCAGCATATCCTCTAACGACTTTAAAGCAGCCGTCGGCTCATTTGCTACCGGCGTAACTATTGTAACCACACTAGACAACCAAAACACTCCTCATGGAGTAACCATTAGCTCTTTTTGCTCATTATCTCTGACGCCACCCATGGTACTATTTTGCTTGCAAAAAGACACCCTCAGTCATGAAATACTCACTCAGTGCGACTATTTTGGTGTTAATATTTTATCCCAGAAACAAAGTGCCTCTGCCACAGCTTTTGCATTTACAAAAGAATGTGCCTTTAAAAACACCAACCACCACAGCAGTGCAAATTCCTGTCCAATATTACACGACATTTGTAGTTTTATTGAATGCCAACGCAAAGAAGTGTATGATGGAGGAGATCATAGTATCATTACCGGACAAGCAATAAACTTGCTACATCACCCTGACAAAAGTCCGTTAATCTACCATAAAGGAAATTATCATAGTTTAGGAGAGTAATTATGCTTCGAGTTGGTGTCATTGGATGTTCAGGTAGAATGGGTAAAGCTGTTATCACAGAAACCCTACATAACCCTCAATGCACACTAAGTGGAGGCCTTGTTAGACAACAAAGCAGCCATTTTGGTGCAGACCTTGGAACATTAGCCAAAGAAGAACCAACAGGCATTCTAGCCGGATCTGAAGCCACTGACTTATTTACCAACTGCGATGCAGTTATTGACTTTTCTGACCCAGGCAACACCCTTAGCATGTTATCCTATATTAATGTAAACCCTAATCTTATCTATATTATTGGAACAACCGGTTTTACAGGATCTCAAGAAGAAACAATTCACCAACATGCCAGTCAACATACTATTATTTATTCTGCCAACATGAGTATTGGCGTTAATTTACTTCTTGGCCTTACGCAGCAATTGTCCTCAGCACTTGATGATCAATACGACATAGAAATTATTGAAGCACACCACAATCAAAAAGTTGATGCACCATCTGGAACCGCATTGGAACTAGGACTAGCCGCAGCAGCTGGAAGAGGCATTCAGCTTGACCAACATGCCACTAAAACACGTGATGGCATTATTGGTCCCCGCCCTCAAGGATCCATAGGGTTTAGCACCGTTCGTGCCGGAGACATTGTGGGCGAACACACGGTGATGTTTGCCACCAAAGGCGAACGCATTGAATTAACCCACAAATGTTCTGACCGTGGCGTATTTGCCAAAGGTGCCATTAGAGCAGGATTATGGGCACAAAAAAACCAAAAGCCCGCAGGATTATACACCATGAAAGATGTCTTGTTTTCAGCGTAATAACGTTTCACACTACTCTGATAAGTTCATTTGCAAGCGCCTTCCTTAATAGATCAAGGAAAAGCTGGAAACTCAATGATACAGTTTTTATCATCATTACTTATATTATAACCCGTTCCAGAAGGGTTTTGGCATAACTCACTTACAATATCATTTCCTTTGGCTGCCTGCACCCGGCCAGCCTCTGGGTCGTCATCGTCAAGTTTTGCATCAATAGTTTGCGCTTCAAGTGCGGTAAAAGCTGCATTATTGTTGGGGTTACTTGCTCGATAAGCCCCAACTCTTATTGCATGCCTACTTGTACCACCATTAATATGATCCGTGATTAAGTAATAACCAACTTTAGCACGCTTTGAAGCCGGAACATTTATTCCTATATCAGCCTGATCGGCACCATCACCAGCAGTACCAACATAACTACCATCTAAGAAGCTCGATAATGTCAATTGTTGCCAACCACGTAAGCTTTCAATATTGCCTGAAGTGGGATATTCAATTAAATCATCGCCATCACCATTGGCTGTATCTGAACCAAACACATCAACCGCATTGTCCATGTCTCCAGGCAAACTTTCATATTGAGATTTAAAACCTTCAATAGATGCCATAAACCGCGTTACATCCGAAATAACCGATCTTAACTCAGCAGCTTTTTGCAATTTTACACCACCAACTACCACCGCCATTAATAGTCCAATAACCGTAATGACAATAGCCAACTCTATAGTGGACACGCCTCGCTGTGATTGGCAAACAAACATGTGGTTAATTTGAATTACGACGCAAGAATGCAGGAATATCTAATAAATCTTCGCTTGACGCATCTTCGTCACCGGCAGTTTGTAATACTGGCTCTTTTCGCTCCTCAACACTTACCTTCCATTCATCTTGAGTACCAGACGCATCATCGCTTGTCTGGAACGACTTAGCTACACCACGAGCCATACGACTAAACAAACCACCCGAAGATCCTCTTGAGATTGGGTCTGCTTGGTCATCATCACCAAAATCAGATGGCTGATTAATGGTACTACTTGCTCCACCCGAAGCATATGATTCTGGTTCAACAGGAGACGGGGCTATAAAGACCCCCTCACGAGCCGATTGTTCTATTGAGCTACTTACTGCTTCAGCAACAGAGGGAGCTCTTCCTTGGGAACCTTCTGACTGATCAGCACGTTGCTTTTCATACTCACGATTAATAGCATTAACCGTATCTTCAAACGCAAATGCATTGGTAGCAGGCTTAATAGCAGCATCTATATCGCGCTCTATTTGCTGCACCGTACGCTCATTATCACGCCTTACTTGTTCGTTAGCCGCAGAAGAAGTATCTGCCGGCTGTTGCTGCTGCGATGTTGGCGCATGATTTACTGCTGATGATGGAGCTTGCGCCTGAGCCTGATGAGCAGGAGCTGCCGATGGCGCCACCCTAGAAGTCATAACTTGTTGCTGTTGGCGCGGTGCATGTGAAGAGGCAGAACTTCCTGAGAAAACTTGAGCGCTAATATCGTCAGCGTCAATACCAGTAGCAACAACAGAAACCCGGATCTTGCCCTGCAGATCCTCATTAAATGTAGAACCAAATATCACGTTGGCACTTGGATCAACTTCTTCACGCACACGGTTAGCAGCTTCATCCACTTCAAAAAGCGTCATATCCGAGCCACCCGTGATATTAATGAGCACTCCCCGAGCACCCTTCATTGATACATTATCAAGCAATGGATTCGAAATAGCTGCATCTGCTGCTTCTTGCGCCCTACGCTCACCCTCAGCCTCTCCGGTACCCATCATTGCTTTACCCATCTCACTCATTACGGTACGAATATCCGCAAAGTCTAGATTAATAAGCCCTGGCATAACCATAAGGTCCGTGACGCCTCTAACACCCGCATGAAGAACTTCATCTGCCATATTAAATGCTTCTGCAAACGTTGTCTTTTCGTTTGCGATACGGAATAAATTCTGATTCGGAATAACAATTAGTGTATCAACATTTTGTTGTAACTGGGCAATACCTTCTTCGGCTATACGCATACGACGAGGCCCTTCAAAATGAAATGGCTTGGTAACCACCCCAACCGTAAGAATGCCCATATCTCTTGCTGCTGCTGCAATTACAGGAGATGCACCCGTACCCGTACCACCACCCATTCCTGCAGTAATAAATACCATATTACTACCTTGGAGGTGACCTTTAATTTCTTCAATAGCTTCTTGCGCTGCTTGCGCACCAATCTCTGGATCAGCACCCGCACCAAGACCTTGGGTCGTATTTTGACCTAACTGAATCCGTTTCTCAGCCGATGCCAATTCTAATGCTTGGGCATCCGTGTTCGCTATAATAAACGACGCACCTTCAAGCTTTTGCTCTATCATGTTACGCGTTGCATTACCACCAGCACCACCAACACCAAAAACCGTAATCCTTGGTTTAAGAACTGTACTCTCGGGTAGTTGGATGTTCAATGTCATGACCTGACTCCTCTTTTTGTCTTAATAGGCTACCAGCGGCAAACATAAAAAAACCGCCCCTCATCCAGGTGGAATAGCTTTCCTGTTATTAGTTATACGCTTACCACACCCTATTTTGCAAGCCTGCAATAGCATTTGCCCACAAAAAAATGATGTGAAATAATAATGTATTTTTCTTCTTTGGCTTAAGAGTTTTTTAATAAGTTTGCATTAAACTAACATACATAGACACAAAAAAACGGGACAAAATTATGGCAAATGATCAACCTCACATGCATGAGGGTGCCATTCAAAAAGGAGGAGAAATCCTCAGCAACACTGCAAACGCTCTTACATTATTAAAGGAGTGGTTGAGTGTATCTGAGTCACAAATTTGCTCTACCGAGGTACTTTCCGAGCAACTCCCACGTGTAAACTCACTACTTGTGGATAGTATGAATGAATTAAGCCAACGATTTGCAATCGTAGCCGAAAATTCAACTAAAATAGATGAGCACTTACACAACCTTCAAGAAATGCAAAATAGGCTTACTATAAACAAAGAATCTGAATCAATTGATATTGCCCAATATATTAAAACCCTGGCTCCAGAAATAAAAAATGATATTACCCGCAAGAAATTTGAAGACCTTGCCCAGGCAGCCTCGGAACAACACAGCGATATGAGCCAAGTACTAGACCAAGCTAATCAAGTAATGCAGGATACTAGCGACTCAATATCCCAAATTATTATTAGCATGCAATTCCAAGACAGGGTGTCACAAAATATCATTATTACAATCAACATCATGAAAACCATTGTTGATTACCTTGAAAAAGGCCTTAATATTTCCTTACCAAATGTTTCTAAAGATGAACGCAAGAAATTGCTGGACAAAGACTTTGCTGTCAAATTACTCGAAGAATTTAGACTGGGTGAACTTCAACATTCTTTTGTGAACCACCTTCTAGAACATGGCTACATTAGCTCTGCAACTGATATTGGATTTGAAGACTCCCAAGCATCCATTGCAGCAGAAGACGATGAAGATGATATAGAACTATTCTAATTACCACATCATCCATATTCTTCACCTCTCACTTTCCAAATAGCATCACTACCTTATGGCTATCATGAGTTTTGCTCATATTAAATAGACCATTATTCCTTTGCACTATTAATGCAATATTGTAGCATCAACTGACTTTATTGTATTAATTTAACGCACTAAAACCATGCATCACCACGCCTATTCTCTAAAAAATTACACCCCCATGAAATGCCATGATATTAGCAGCGCGCATCAAAGAATTGCGCCGCACATATACCGCACCCCTCTTCTTACATCTTCATTGCTGAATAATTTTCTTGGTGGCCACGAAATCACTTTTAAGGCCGAATGCTTTCAGAAAATTGGTGCGTTTAAGGCCAGAGGCGCAATCAATAAATTACTTACTTTACAAGAGCAACAAAACCTTCCTAATCATGTTGTGGCATTTAGTGCGGGCAATCACTCCCAAGCAGTCGCCTGGGCCGCCAAGCAATTTGGCATTAAAGCAACCATATTTTTACCCAAGATTGCCTCACCAATCAAAATACAGGCCACCAAAGCGTTGGGAGCCAATGTTATCATCACCGAAACGCGCACAGAGGCCGAAGCAAGAACTGCAGCACTCGCAAGAGACGGAGCACACCTTAT
>CALCTU010000034.1 GCA_937907045.1 uncultured Alphaproteobacteria bacterium | reverse complement strand
CCTGCGCCACCATCTTCACTTTCTTCATCGGCAATCACAACTTCAGTAGTGATGAATAAGCTTGCAACCGAAGCAGCATCCTGGATAGCAGCACGCACAACTTTAGCAGGATCAATAATACCTGCTTTAAATGCATCTACATATTCAAGATTTTGTGCATCAAAAATCTGATTATCATTTGCACCTTCAAGAAGCTTACCAGCAACCACAGCGCCGTCAACGCCTGCATTTTCAGCAATACGACGAACTGGACCTTGAAGAGCACGTTTGATGATATTGATACCAGCTTGTTGGTCTTCATTTTCACCCTTAAGATTTTCAAGAGCTTTGGTAGCATAAAGCAATGTAGCACCACCACCAGGTACAATACCTTCTTGTACTGCGGCACGAGTAGCGTGAAGCGCATCATCAACACGATCTTTGCGCTCTTTCACTTCAACTTCCGTAGCACCGCCCACTTTAAGTACAGCAACACCACCAGAAAGTTTAGCAAGACGCTCTTGAAGTTTCTCACGATCATAGTCAGAACTTGTATCTTCGATCTGTGCTTTTATTTGTGTGCAACGAGCTTCAATATCTCCCGCATCACCTTCACCATCAACAATAGTAGTTTCGTCTTTAGTGATCACTACTTTCTTAGCAGAACCAAGCTGATCAAGCGTAACTGTTTCAAGTTTCATACCAAGATCTTCACTAATAACCTGACCACTAGTCAAAATAGCAATATCTTCTAGCATTGCTTTTCTGCGATCACCAAAACCAGGTGCTTTTACCGCAGCAACTTTAAGGCCACCACGCAATTTGTTAACCACTAGAGTAGCAAGCGCTTCGCCTTCGACATCTTCTGCAATGATAAGAAGTGGACGACCAGACTGTACCACCGCTTCCAAAAGTGGAAGCATAGCTTGCAAGCTGCTAAGTTTCTTCTCGAAAAGCAAAATAAATGGATTGTCTAGTTCAACAGTCATTTTTTCTGAGTTGGTTACGAAGTAAGGTGACAAGTATCCGCGGTCGAACTGCATACCTTCTACAACTTCGGTTTCAAATTCAATACCCTTAGCTTCTTCAACAGTAATAACACCTTCATTACCAACTTTTTCCATAGCTTCAGCAATTTTAGTACCAATTTCTGAATCACCGTTAGCAGAAATCGTACCAACTTGTGCAATCTCTTCTTGTGAAGAAACAGTTTTACTAAAACGATGAATCTCTTCTACAATTGTTTTAGTTGCCAAATCAATACCACGCTTAAGGTCCATTGGGTTAAGGCCAGCTGCTACTGCTTTTGTACCTTCTTTGACTATTTGCTGTGCAAGAACAGTAGAAGTAGTTGTACCATCACCAGCAATATCGTTAGTTTTATTAGCAACTTCACGAATAAGCTGCGCACCCATATTCTCGAACTTGTCTTTTAGTTCAATTTCTTTGGCCACAGTCACACCGTCTTTGGTTACTTTAGGAGCACCAAAAGATCTTTCAATTACAACATTACGTCCTTTTGGACCAAGAGTTGCAGCCACTGCTTCTGCTGCTTTGTCAACACCACGACTAAGTGCGTCGCGTGCTTCGTTACTTTTAAGTGTTTGTTTCGCACTCATAATATTATCTCCTTATTCGATAATCTAAAATATTACTCATCTACCTTTAAGCAGCTTCTTCAACTGCAATAATGTCAGATTCCTTCATGATGATAAGATCTTTACCATCAACTTTAACTTCTTGTCCGCCCCATTTAGCAAACAAAACTGTATCACCAGCTTTAACTGCCAACGGAACAATCTCGCCAGAATCGGCACGCACACCGTTACCTACAGCGATAACCTTACCTTTAGTAGGCTTCTCTTTTGCTGAATCTGGAATAATAATTCCACCAGCTGTTTTTTCTTCTTCTTCAACGCGCTCAATTAATACGCGATCATATAATGGTTTAATCGTCATTGATTTACTCCTTAAGCTTTAGCAATAAAAACAATTAAGTTGTTTTACAGCAGGGCATATAGGTACCATGCTCGACAATGTCAAGGGCTAGAGCAATAAAAAATTAGGCAGATAGTTTTTTCATTTTTTCTTGGTAATAATCGTAAAACTTATTCACGATTGGATCGGCCCTCACATCGGCCGCTGTAATTGGAGAAACCAAACTAATACGCTCTAAACTCGGACATCTAGAAAGCGCTACATACAACTGGCCTGCTGCAAATGCTCCGGAACCTAAATCAATAACAATTTCATCAATGGTTTTTCCTTGGCTTTTGTGGATAGTAATGGCCCATGCATGAATCAGCGGATATTGGCGATACACACCCACTACATTTTCAGATATGACCCCTGACTCTTCATTCACTTTATATTCAATGCTTTCCCACTCTTCTTGTTCAATTGTGTAATGACGATTTCGTCCATCCTTGGTAATTTGCACTTCCACTGACACTGGCGTTAAACTGCTAACAATTGCCAATGTTCCATTCACCCAACGTCGTTTAGGGTCATTTCGGGTAAGCATCACGTGAGCACCTTCTTTTAACACCAGCTCTTCAGGGGCTGGCATATTACCGGAAGCCCTTGTCATTGCCCCTTCTTGACTTGCAACGTAGGTATATGCCTTTGTATTTAGGGCTTCAAGCTGTGCTTGGTTGGTACGTTCTGCAAGCGCGTTAGTAGACGTTAAGATAACCGCATGGTCACCGACATCTGCTCCAACTTGCGAATTAATACGACCAATAGTCTCTGGATTCACTCTGCCCTGACGAATAATGTTCAGCATTCGAATAAAATCATTGTCCAATTGACGAAATATTTTATGCAACTCTAATACCGCAAACCCCGCCTTTTTATACGCATGAGAGCTAAAGAAAAACGCACTGGTATAATGTTGCTGGTAAAGCTCTCTTTCAGCACCCGATACCACAGGTGGTAACTGGAATAAATCACCAACCACACACACTTGCACCCCACCAAAAGGAAGTCCTGGAGTAGGCCCATTCAGACACAAAAACCGCTCAATGGCATCAAACACATCTGCCCTAACCATTGAAATTTCATCAATGATCAATAATTCGAGTGAACCATATAACTTACTCTTACGCTTTTTTTGCTTAATGGCATTAATGTCTTGAAAACGAGGCTTAAACTTAAAGAATGAATGAATTGTTTGCCCACGTACATTAAGTGCCGCTACTCCCGTAGGAGCTAATACGACTGTTTTTTTATGGGTATGACGCCTAATATAAGACAAAAGCGTGGACTTACCCGTACCAGCCTTACCTGTAATAAAAATATGATCCTCAGAGTGCTCAATACGTTCGAATATTTGATGCAGTTCTTCTTGATGCTGGAGGTGATCTGGAGTGGTCATATAGCAAGGTCACTTTCTAAGTATTACGCAACACTACTACACCAAATCATCCAAATCAACGTCCAAGACTTCCGCTAATGACTTAAGTACTGCTACAGAACCAATTTTCTTACCAGTTTCAATCTGAGCAAGATGCCCACGACTTATGTTTGCCTTCCCAGCAAGATCTACTTGTGTCAAATTACGATGCTTTCTATATACCATCACCGGATTATGCCCATCTAAGAGATTATTAACTACATGCGAGGGAAACATCTCTAACTCCTGAGCGATTGCTTCGTCATAGGCTCTAATATCGTCAACCATTTCAGCATCATTTTTAAGTTTCTCAAAATGCTTAATAGGCAAAATTATAAACTCTTTGTTACCTTTGCTAAATGTTTCGTATCTCATTGATAAACACCTCCTCTGGAACCAATATCAACCACCTGAATTAAAAGTTCATTATCATGTATTTCATAAATCACTCTAAAATCACCAACCCGCATTCTATATGCTTCCCTACCTATCAACTTAGTTACATTGTTATTAGAAACATAAGGATTCATAGCTAGCTCTTCAATTTTATTACGAATACGAAGATGCCAATTTTTAGGCATCTTTTTCATGTACTTAAGTGCTTTTTTTGAATAACTTATATTAAACATAATAAATTGTACCCTAGAGGAACATTGCTTGTCAATATAATCTTAGAATACTCAATACATAATGTAAGCCCAATACATGAACATCAGATCAAACAATCCCTTCTCAAACTACCGAGACTCCTACGAAATCCGTTCACGCATCAACCATCCCAAAATCATAGTTGGGAAACGCTCTTACTATGCTGGCTATCATCATGGTCATCATTTTGAAGATTGCGTACTATACATGGATCAGGCTGACAAACATAAAGATGTTGATAAATTAATTATTGGTAAATATTGCTCGATTGCCAGCGGCGCTAAATTTATGATGAGCGGCAACCAAGGGCATCGATATGATTGGATCACTAATTACCCATTAGACATTATTGAAGAAGATGCCCTGCGCAGCAAAAAACAACCATCGGCTTACTTAGCAAAAGGTGATACTATTATTGGCAATGATGTGTGGATTGGATTTGAAGCATTGATTATGCCTGGAATTACAATTGGTGATGGTGCCGTCATTGCAGCACGGGCAGTCGTTACCAAAAATGTTGAGCCTTATACCATTGTAGGCGGCAACCCAGCAACCATCATCAAAAAGAGATTCGAAGATAAGCAGATTGCTAAACTTCTAAACATTCAATGGTGGAACTGGGATGAAGAAAAAATAAAGGAGAATATTGGTATTTTAAGAACAGATGAAGTTGACAGAATTTAGCCTCCCCACGCTGAAACCTCAAAAGACACCCCTAGCTCTAATCGACTTCGTGCACCCAGATTCATAAATGGCCTGCCGCCATCGGTGGTGTGCCCGAGAGGGTTCGAACCTCCAACCTTCGCCTTCGGAGGGCGATGCTCTATCCAGTTGAGCTACGGGCACCCGTTAAAAAATATTACAAGAAACGATGCATGACATATGCATCCACTAAACCAAGCTCTTTGTGATTAAACGCTTCTGGAATTGTACCAACAATATTAAAACCAAGTTTTTTCCACAAATGCACCGCCGGTTTATTTGTACTGACAACAATATTAAATTGCATGGCTTTGTAACCAAGTAACTTGGCTTCATCAAGCGAATGCTCTCCCATCAATTTCCCAATACCATTTCCTTGTGCATCTGGATCAACCATATAAGCTGCATTACACACATGCGATCCTCGCCCTACTTTATTTTGGCGAATCACATACAAACCAACCACCTTTTCATCTTTTGTAGCCACATAAAGTGCTGCATCATATACTAAAATATGCTTGGCATCTTCTAATGTTGTGGTGCTATCATATATATAAGTATCACCTTTTTCGGTAACTTTCTTAAAAATAGCCCAAATAGCATCCATATCATCGGGATTGGCTTTTCGAATGATAATAGAACTTGTATCGGAATTAGGCATATTCGACCGACAATATTTCGTAATCCTTTTCACCACGAGGAGTGTGAACCTCCACCTCATCGCCTATAGATTTACCAATAAGTGCTTTTGCAATGGGTGATACAATCGAAATTTTCCGAGCTTGAATATCAGCTTCATATTCACTCACAATTTGGTAAACAACTTCAGCTTCTGTGTCCAAGTCAAGCAACTTTACTTTAGCGCCAAACTTAACATCATTTCCAGATAAAGATGAAATATCAATAACCTCAGCGCGCGCAACACGATCTTCAAGCTCAGCAATTTTAGCCTCATTAAAGCCTTGCTGTTCTCTGGCTGCATGATATTCGGCATTTTCTTTTAAATCACCATGTTCCCTGGCCACCGCAATACGCTCACTAATATCACCACGACATGAAATAAGCTCTTGCAATTCTTCTTTCATGGCTGCGAATCCTTCAGCCGTAATTGGAAATTTATCTGGCATAACAAATGTGCCTCCTAACACTTAAAAGTACGATTGCAAAGGGGCCACGTCCAGACCAGAAGCCTGTTTAGTACGAACAATTGCCTGTACCAAGGCTTTTGCTCCTGCCATGGTCGTACTATAAGGAATCTTGTTTAGTAACGCCGTACGCCGGATACTAAAACTATCCGAAATCGAAGCGGCACCCTCAGTGGTATTAATCACTAAGTCTATACCACCATCTTTCATGATGTCAACAATGTGTGGACGCCCTTCCAAGACTTTATTAACCTGAGTCACTGGAATGTTATCTTTTTCTAAATAATGTGCTGTCCCCTTGGTGGCAACAATGGTAAAGCCAAGCTCAATCAATGTTGGCGCCAATTCTTTTAAATAACGCTTGTCATCATCTTTCACTGACATAAACACAACACCTTCTAGCGGCATCACATTTCCAGCAGCCAGCTGTGACTTAGCATATGAGCGACCAAAACCTTTATCTAAACCCATTACCTCGCCTGTAGACTTCATCTCTGGGCCCAAGATAACATCAACTCCAGGAAAACGAGCAAATGGCAACACTGCTTCTTTTACTGCTACATGGCCAAGTTCTTTTTCCTTCAATTTAAAGGATGCCAATGACTCACCTGCCATAACACGTGCAGCAATCTTGGCGATAGGAACATTCGTGGCTTTCGCAACAAATGGCACTGTCCGGCTGGCACGAGGGTTCACCTCAATAATATAAATAATACTATCTTTTACCGCATACTGGACATTCATTAGCCCCTTCACCTTCAAGGAAAGAGCAAGAGCCTTCGTATATTCTTTTATTTGGTTGATAACCTTTTTGGTCAGCGAATATGGAGGCAACGAACATGCAGAATCTCCTGAATGAATTCCTGCTTCTTCGATATGTTGCATAATACCTGCTACGTGAACCTGTTTTCCATCTGATATGGCATCCACATCCACTTCCATTGCATGATCGATAAATTTATCAATTAAAATTGGATTATCTTCTGCAGCTTTAAAGGCTTCCTCAACAAATTTTTTAAGCTGATTTTTTTCATGAACAATTTCCATTGCTCTTCCACCCAAAACATATGAAGGTCTTACCATTAATGGCAACCCTATTTTATCTGCAATTTTAATTGCCTGATTAAATGTCTTTGCAATTCCACTCTCTGCCTGTTTTAGTTTTAATTTATTTAATAAATTTCTAAATCGGTCTCTATCTTCTGCTAAATCGATCGATGTATATTGCGTTCCTAAAATCGGAAGCTTGTTGTCATGTAAAAATTTAGCAAGCTTAATCGGAGTTTGGCCACCAAACTGAGCAATTACACCTATTAGGTTTCCTTTTTCTTGTTCTTTTTTAATTATGTTAAAAACGTATTCTTCTTTTAAAGGTTCAAAGTATAATCGATCACTCGTATCATAGTCTGTTGATACTGTTTCAGGGTTACAATTAACCATTATCGTCTCAAAACCTGCGTCTTTTAATGAAAAACTTGCCT
>CALCTU010000033.1 GCA_937907045.1 uncultured Alphaproteobacteria bacterium | reverse complement strand
TACAGGATGTCTACCTCCAGCTGATTTACCCTCACCTCCGCCATGTGGGCGGTCAACTGGATTTTTTACAACTCCCCTTGTATGAGGTCTAATTCCTAACCATCTTGATCTTCCAGCTTTACCAATTTTAATATTTTTTTGATCTGGATTTGAAAGAACACCAATTGTTGCCATTGATCTTGAATCGATTTTTCTGACCTCGCCAGATGTCATTTTTACTAATGAATAATTTCCATCTATTCCTGATATGGTCACAGACGTACCTGCTGATCTAGCAATTTTACCACCTGCGCCTGGCTGAATCTCAACGTTATGTATATTAATACCGACAGGTATATCTCTTAGAGGCATAGCATTACCAACCTTAATTTCTTTTTTTGATCCACTTTCAATTTTGTCTCCAATTTTAATTTTTTGAGGAGCTAAGTAATAGGCATGACTTCCGTCATCAAATTTAACAAGCATTATATAACAAGACCTGTTTGGATCGTATTCAATACGCTCTACCACAGCTGGGATATTGTCTTTAGTACGTTTGAAGTCGATAATGCGATAATGTTGCTTATGACCACCGCCAATGTGACGAGTAGTAATACGACCATTATTGTTACGACCACCTGACTTACTTTTTGATTCTAGAAGCGCTGCATAAGGACGACCTTTATAAAGGTGTGGATGCACCACTTTTTCAACAAAACGACGGCCTGGTGATGTTGGCTTTGCTCTTACGATAGGCATGAGTGTAATCCTTATTCGTTATTCGCTGTTTCACTAGTAGAGGCAGTCGTGTTTGCGACTTCTTCACCAGCATCAGCCATTTGTACATCTTGACCAGCTTTTAAGGTAACATAGGCTTTTTTATAGTCGTTACGACGGCCGATACTTTTACCAAAACGCTTTGTCTTACCTTTAACATTCAAAGTGTTTACTTTAGTAACTTCAACACCTTCAAACATCAACTCAACTGCTTTTTTGACTTCAAGCTTAGTAGCGTTAGAGTCAACTTTAAATACCTGCACACCAAGTGAGTCGCCAAGCATTTGAGATTTTTCTGAGAATACAGGCCCTCTTAAGACCTGATAAAGTCTTGCGTTGTTCATGCTAGTGCTTCCTCAAATTGTTTCGCAGCTTCAACTGACATGATCACTTTATCAAATGCGATCAAGCTCACTGGATCCACTTCGTTTGTACCAAGTACATTGACGTGCGGAATGTTGCGAGCAGCTAAGTATAAGTTTTCGTCAACTTCTTTGGTGACGATCAATGCACGTGGTGCATCAAGCTCATTTAGCTTTGCAATCAGTTCTTTAGTTTTCGGCCCAGAAACGCTCAACTCTTCTACCAAAATCAGACGCTCTTGACGAATCAATTCTGCTAGGATGCACTGCATCGCACCGCGATACATTTTACGGTTTACTTTCTGTGACCAATCTTGTGGTTTTGCAGCGAATGCACGACCACCTGAACGCCAGATTGGGCTACGAATAGAGCCCGCACGAGCGCGACCAGTACCTTTTTGGCGCCATGGCTTGATACCACCGCCAGAAACTTCGGCACGGGTTTTTTGAGCGCGTGTACCTTGGCGAGCACCAGCTAGATAAGCGGTGACGACTTGGTGCACTAATGCTTCATTGAATTCACGACCAAAAGCCGTATCAGAAAGCTCAACCGCTGCACCTGTAACTGTTTTTAAATCCACGTTAATCCCCTTGCTTAGGCTTTGACTGACGGACGTACGATAACATCGCCACCGGTGGCACCTGGGATAGCACCCTTGATGACAAGTAACCCTTTTTCGGCATCAACCGAAATCACTTCTAGGCCTTGAACAGTAACACGCTTGTT
>CALCTU010000032.1 GCA_937907045.1 uncultured Alphaproteobacteria bacterium | reverse complement strand
CTGTAGAATTAACCCGAGAAGAGCGAAGACAACTTAAAAAATTTTTTGATCAAAACAGCCATAAGGTTAAACGCATTGTTGCAACCCTATCAGTTATTATCAATACAGACAGAACTCTTAGCTGGGGCGACACACTTTTTGTATTAGCTCGAGCTCCCTTGGCTTATCTTTTTACAGATTCAGAAACACATCAAGCCGTACAAGCGGCAAGACCTGTACAAAACGCCGTTGTTACAATTGCTGAAAAACAACTTACCCCCCTATACGCAACGATAGATGAATCATTACAGGACAAAGCCAACCAGCTTATTATGGACATGATTCGCAATCAAGCAGGCAATAAGGATCTGACTGAAAAATATGTAGTTAACCTATGTTTACAAAAAGCATTTGAGCTATTTGATGAGGCAAAGAGTAAACTTATAAATAATCAGTATCGCCCGCGTAAACTTAGCGATGTAAAAAAAACATATCGAGATGAAACAACAAAGGAATCACTCATTGATCGGTTGATACATGGCGAACCAATTTCGGCAAAGTTTCTTTTTCACTATGCAATCAATCAGATTACTCAAGGCAATACCAAATTAGAACAAAAGAGACTTTTATATTTCATTCAAAAGCACTTGCCAGCTTTTGAAAAACAAATCAAAGTAATGGGTTCTGTTAGTATATTTGCTAAAATTCTTAATAAAACATCCAGTGTTATATATGGTAGTATGGCCGGATGTGCAACACCATATGTCCAACAAATTACAGGCTGCGGACCTTATTTAACTGGTCCAATTACAGACCCTGTAGTTTGTGGTGTATTAACATGTTGCGTCTCCTTTGGCCTTAAATATAACTCTGACCATGATTTGTACTTTGTAAATTTAACAGATCCAATGTTCAAACAAAAAAATGATTACAACAGAAGTATCAATGCAGCCGCTCTCGATCAAAATGTGCGTCTCTCGCTTAGTGGTGTGGTTATTTCCTCAGATGTCACAAGCAAATGCCAAATCAGCAACCTTCCTGTACCTGCAAGCGGAACCAGCTGTCTGTTTGTTGAAGCTCAAGATTTATCTTACACTTCTGGCAAAGCTGTCGCTAAAAAAGGCCCTACTCCAACGCAAGCCCCTACCGATGAAGTACCACCTGTGTCCAGTATTCTTAAAACCACAGATATACAAGATCAAATAAGACGCTCTAGTATAAAGATAGCTTTTGAAACAGCGCTAAATGGCTTGTTAGAGCAAGCAAAAACGGTTTTCGAAGATGCAGACCTAAGGCCTTTTAAGGAAATGCGTTATGATATCAAAAAACTTGAGGGTGATATATTCGAACTTAAGCCAAACTCAAGAAACCAAAACCATCCCATTAGGGTTATTTGTTACCAATGTAATGGCGTCAATTGGCCTTTAGCAATTGATCATTTTCATGATGGAGCTAAACAAAACCATAAAAATATAGCTCAATATCAACAATTGGGTGATGCGTTAAAGCAACAAGGTTACTTTGCAGAAGCTCTCGAAAAAGCACAAAAAGAAGCAACTGTTGCAAAAGTTAAATAACACCAATAATGATTTAGCTACAACGGCACTGATTTGCTCACTATATCCACTTCTTTTTTACCTTCGTGCTAATGCGCTACAGCGCGACAAGCACCACCAACCCTAGAGCTAGGGCTTTTTCACTTGCTCACCAAAACAGTACAAATTCTTACCTTCTTCTTATCCGCAAATGAAGCTGCGGCATTATACCATAGCACTCCAGCATGTGTGCCCATTATGCTTATAAAATGCTAATTCTCCTTGTAACCGAAGCCCTACGGACTCTTCATTGACTTTATCCGTCAATGGTCTTAGTATTTTTGTTTTGTCGTCACTAGCATCCTCTGCAACCAATGGCGTATGAACATAGAAGTCGGATAACGCCTTAAATAATGAAGTTTTTTGGCATTCATTCGGAAATGTAGGCGCTCCCACTTCCTTAACCATATCTTTACTTACACCTACCATATGATCAACCAGTGCAAGCCAAGCATATATTTGATGACTATTTGTTGTACCCACATGCTCTCTAAACTCCACTGTGCCGTGCCTATACACATTCGTGTATAGTTTACAGCAGTGACGCCCCCATGGCATAATAATCCTTTGTAAATCAACTAACGTGGGTGCATCAATCACATCTTGTAACGTAAAATGGCCACTTGCTAAAGTATCACACATACGCTCAGCAATATTAGTAGGAGTACTAAATTCTAGGCCCTCTGATTCTAAGTAATAATAATTGATGTAAAGCTGCTTAATAAAATCAAGCTCTTGTTTTGTTAGTGAATCACCTTTCTGAACTGCCTTATCACGAATACCAACATTACATTCAATCAATAAAGAATTGCCCCTACCGAACAACATTTTCTCATAGAAAAATGAGGATTTTTGCTTTAAGATTATCGGTAAAATCGTTTATTTTGATTGTTAGGTAAGCATCATGACTTTTTTACGCATATTTTTTATTCTTTTTTGTATGAGCACCTTACAGTCATGCGTGACTGCAGCGGTGAGCGCGGTAGCAACCACAGGGGTGTTACTTGCACAAGAGCGCTCTGTAGGCACAGCCGTTGATGACACTGGCATTTGGGCCTCAGTCAAAGAAAAATACCTGAGACAAAATGCTCAAGACCTTCTTGCAGGAGTTAATGTTGAGGTAGTGGAAGCGCGTGTTTTATTAACTGGGGTGGTAGATACTAGCGAAACCCGCATTGATGCAGTACGCCTGGCATGGCAAGTAGAAGGCGTGAAAGAGGTTATTAATGAAATTAAAATTGAACCTCGTTCTCAAAAAAAATTAAAGCATATAGCCAAAGATAACTGGATTGCTACTCAATTAAAAACCAAAATGTTATTTGCCAGAAACATTCGGACTCTTAATTATTCAATCGACGTTATTCGTAACACGGTTTATCTAATGGGCATCGCCCGGGATCAGCAAGAGCTTGATGAACTTACTCACATGGCCAGCACTATCAAGGGTGTCGACAAAGTAGTTAGCCATGTACGCCTTAAAGATAATCCCGAGAGAGGCTAATGATGGCACTTAAGATTGCCGTACAAATGGATCCCATTGAGTCCATTAAGGTACATGGGGATTCAACATTTGTACTGATGTTAGCAGCACAAGCTCGTGGACATAGTTTATACACCTACCAACCACATGACATGTATAGTGAGGGTCAAGAGCTAAGAGCACGTGTTACAGCAGTAACAGTGCATGACAACATCAACCACCATGTCACAAAACAAGACACAGAAATTGTGGACCTTAGTAACATGGATGTGGTACTCATGCGCCAAGACCCTCCTTTTGACATGAACTACCTCACCTACACTTACTTACTAGAAAATATTCACCCACGTACATTGGTTATTAACCCACCAAATACAGTTCGCGATTGTCCAGAAAAATTATTTGTTACGCATTTTGCTCAGCACATGCCAGATACTCGCATTTGTTACACATTGGATCATTGTGAAGCATTTTTTGACTTGCATCAGGACGTTATTCTTAAACCTTTATATGCACATGGAGGCAATGACATATTACATGCTACCAATAAAGACTCGCTCGTAAGTGCTTATAGTCACATCACAGAAAAACACCCTATGCCGTTGATGATTCAGGCTTTTATTGAAAAAGTATCCGAGGGTGATAAACGCATTATTTTTATTAACGGTGAAGTAGCCGGAGCAATCAACCGTGTCCCTGAAAAGGGAAATATTTTGTCAAATCTTGTACAAGGTGGCAGCGCAGAGGCTACACAACTATCTGAAAAAGACATTGCCATATGTGACACATTGTCACCCATTCTCAAACAAAAAGAACTGATGCTGGTTGGCATCGATGTCATTGATGGTTTTTTAACTGAAATCAATGTGACTTCACCAACCGGCTTATGGCACATTAACCAGCTCTACGACAAAAATACCGGAGCAATGTTTTGGGATGCGGTGGAACAAAAGCTAAGCAATAAGTGATTTAGCGTTTTCATAAGTAGCACACGACGAAACCATAAAGCCGCCATTTCTGAACTCATCTTTGGCATAGCAAAATTCCGTACCCTGCATGGTCACCATTTTACCACCAGCTGCCAATAAAATTGCATGGCCTGCTGCAGTATCCCATTCCATGGTAGGTCCAAATCGAGGATAGATATCAGCAACACCCTCTGCTACCAGACAAAATTTTATCGAACTGGAGATCGTCTTAACCTCATGTAAGCCTTGTATTGATTGTATAAGCTGATCCACCTGACCACTGCGATGAAAATTACTGGCGACCAACGTTATTCCTTCTTGTGGAATATCACGAACTGAAATCACAGTTGCATCTTGATTTGCATGTTGTTTATATGCCTTACCATCTGTACCAACAAAATACGCATCATTCATCGCAGGTGCTACCACTGCTCCACCTTTAGGAACACGGTTTTCAATAAGTGCAATATTCACCGTATAATATGGTTCACCCCTGATAAAGCTTTTGGTACCATCAAGCGGATCCACTAACCAAAATGCCTGATCTCTTTCTTGATCTGTAAAGGGTGTATTGGCAGACTCTTCCGCAATAATTGGAATATTTGGTGTAAGCTCTTTAAGTTTATTAACAATAAATTCATTGGCTGCTACATCAGCATTGGTTACTGGCGAATTATCATCTTTGCGCTCAACTTCTTGCTTATTGACATATTGAAGAATTAATTGACTAGCGTCTTTGCATATTGACAAAATATTGTCACTTACTTCAGAATACTGCATCGGAGAAAAACCATTTGATTATGGAAATTGGGGAAGTAAAGGACAATAGAGTATAACCATGCAATGGACTGATCAAGCAATAATTTTATCCACGCGTAAATATAGCGACTCTAGTGCAATAGTCACTAGCTTCACACTGGAGCATGGACTTCATAAAGGCCTTGTACGTGGCGTTACTAATAAAAATAACCGTGCTATATACATGCCGGGAAATAAAGTTGATATCACATGGCGTGGTAGACTAGAAGAGCAATTGGGTAATTTTCAAGCACAATTAATCACACCTATTTCTGCCCGGTGCCTTGAAAGTCAGCTAAAACTTGTTGTGTTATGTAGTGTTTGCTCACTTGTTGAATGTACATTGGCAGAACGTGACCCACATCAAAGACTTTTCCAAATTGTGGATATGTTTTTACATGAACTAAAAGATAGCTCGCATTTGCAATGGCTAGCAAATTATATTCGCTTTGAAATTATTTTATTAAGTGAACTTGGATTTCGCCTTAGCTTAGATAAATGTGCAGCAACAGGAGGTCATGAAAATTTAATATACGTATCACCGAAGTCAGGCGCTGCCATTTGTGCACAAGCTGGAGAGCCCTATAAAGACCGTTTACTCGCCCTCCCTCAATTTCTTATTGATTCAAATGCAACAAAAACCGTCTCTGAGTTAAAAAATGGACTTGATCTTAGCACCTATTTCCTTAATAAATACGTGTTCCATCCAGACCAGGGCACTCGTTACCATAAATTACCCTCAGCGCGCATACGTCTTGGTCAGGTGGTTGCTCAAACGATCGCTGCAGAAGTTTTATGACCAAAGAAGACAATAATATTCATCCCGTAGATTTTGGCCAAGCGCTTGGTGAGCGCTACTTGGCATATGCACTATCTACTATTACGTCACGCTCTCTGCCAGACGTGCGCGATGGGCTTAAACCCGTTCACCGCAGACTGCTTTACGCAATGCTTCAATTAAAGCTTGATCCGAAATCAGGATTTAAAAAATGCGCCCGCGTGGTTGGAGATGTTATTGGTAAATATCACCCCCATGGCGATACTGCCGTGTATGACACCATGGTGCGCCTTGCACAGCATTTTGCTGTACGTTACCCATTAGTTGAAGGCCAAGGAAATTTTGGCTCTATCGATGGCGACAACGCTGCCGCTATGCGTTACACAGAAGCCAGACTTACAAATGTCGCTATCGCCATTTTGGAAGATATTCATAGTGACACGGTTGATTTTCAACCGACCTATGATGGTTCTGAAGAAGAACCCATTGTTATGCCAAGTAACTTCCCTAACCTTCTAGCTAACGGATCTGAAGGTATTGCTGTGGGTATGGCAACTAGCATCCCACCTCACAATGCAGGGGAATTATGCGATGCGGTCTTGCATTTAATCAAACATCCCAATGCCTCCATCGACACCTTGGTTACCCATGTAGCAGGACCTGATTTTCCTACAGGTGGTATTTTAGTAGAGTCACAAGAAAATATCTTAAAAGCCTATGAAACCGGCAAAGGTTCTTTTAGGTTGCGTGCCAAATGGGAAAAAGAAGAACTAAGCCATGGCATGTACCAAATTGTCATCACAGAAATTCCTTACCAAGTACAAAAATCCAAGCTAATTGAAAAAATTGCTGACCTCTATAAAGCAAAAAAACTTTCACTTCTTGGTAATATTCGTGATGAATCCACCGAGGATATCCGCGTTGTCCTTGACCCTAAGAGCCGCAGTGTCGACCCAGAAATGCTCATGGAGTCTTTATTTAAAACCACGGATTTGGAAGTACGTGTTAGCCTTAACATGAACGTTCTTGACGCACATGGTGCACCACGTGTCATGAACTTGCGTGAAGTTTTAAATGCTTTTATTGCCCACCGGTTGGAGGTCTTAATTCGTCGTACGAAATATAGGCTTAAGAATATCGACCACCGACTCGAAGTACTTGATGGTTTATTAATTGCTTATCTCAACATTGATGAAGTCATTAGAATCATTCGAGAAGAAGATGATCCAAAAGCGGTCATGATCGCAAAATGGAAGCTTTCTGATGTTCAAGTTGAAGCCATCCTTAACATGCGTTTGCGTTCGCTTCGTAAGCTAGAAGAAATTGAAATCAAGAAAGAACATGATGCATTATCCGAAGAAAAAGCACATTTGCTTACCATTTTAGATGATGAAGAAGTTCGTAAAAAAGTATTAAGTGACCAGGTAAGAGAAACCAAAAAGCAATTTGGGCAACAAACTGAACTTGGTGCAAGACGTACACAACTTGAAGAAGCCGCCGAATCTGTCGTAGTCTCTATCGAAGCCTTTGTTGAAAAAGAACCCATTACCATTTTATGCTCCGAACATGGCTGGATAAAAGCGTTAAAAGGCCATACAGACGATGTCTCAAGTGTTAAATATAAAGACGGAGACAAAGAACGATTTGTGCTTAAAGCACATACAACTGACCGTCTGTTGGTTTTTACAGATAATGGCAAATTCTATACTATTGGCTGCAATACCATATCTGGCGGCAAAGGTCATGGCGATCCAATGCGACTACTTGTGGACATGGATGAGCGCACCCATATTGTTAATTTACTCATTTATAATGATGACCTTAAAATATTACTGGCTAATAATGCAGGTCGTGGATTTGTGGTGCCTGCCGAAGATGTCGTGGCACAAACCAAAAATGGTAAACAAGTTTTAAACTTGTCGGCAGGTTTAACGGGTGTAGTTTGCACGCCTGTCACAGGAGATTCAGTAGCTGTTATCGGTCAGAATCGTAAATTATTAATTTTTGATATCGACGAAATTCCAGTGATGAAAAAAGGTGCCGGTGTCATTTTGCAGCGTTACAAGCAAGGAGGCTTGTCCGATGCAAAATGTTTTGTTCGCGAGGAAGGATTAAGTTGGCAACTGGGCAAAAAAATACGGACCGAAACAGATTTACTTGCATGGATTAACAAGCGTGGCACCGCTGGAAGACTGCCACCTACTGGCTTTCCTAAAAGCAACACGTTTTAATTAACATTATACATGACTTAAGAGGGGGATATGGCAACATTAAAGGAAATTTTTGATAAAGCAGCTGAACAACACAAAGCAGGCCACACAAAAGAGGCCGAAGAACTCTATAAAGAGGTTCTTTCCTTTAATAAGAATCATTCTGATGCCTTACATATGCTAGGGCATATTAAAATGGCCCAAGAAAATTATAGTAGCGCAGTTAAATTTATTCATAGAGCAATTTGTATCGATCCTAATAACGATGTATATATTTTTGACTATGGTCGATTACATAATATGATGGACGAAGTTGATAAGGCGATCATTTATATTAAAAAAGCAATATCCTTAAAACCGGCTATTGATTACTTTAATGTGTTAGCACAATTATATATCAACAAAAAAGATTTTGAGGCTGCCATTCGTCTACTAGAAGACATCACCCAAAGATCTGTTAATGACCCAGAATCTTTTCGGATACTTGGCAGCGCATACCGAGGAAATGAAGATTATCACAAAGCGCTCACGTGTGTAGAAAAATCAATTAGTCTGGATAACCAAAACTACCTCACGTTCAATGACCTAGGAAATACATATCTCTATCTTGAAGAATATGACTTAGCTGTAGATGCATTTAAAACATGCTTAACATTAAAACCAGACTTTGAACACGGCTATAACAGTGTTGGCCTTGCATTTAAATATGCAGGCCGCTTTGAAGAAGGCAATAAATATATAGGAAAACTATTTAACGATAACCCTCAGCTACGTTCTAAAATCGTAGGTATGAAAGGTGGGTTCCTTAATAGTTTAGGGATGGGGGCCGAAATGGACGCCATTAATAAAGGTTTAGAAAATGATCCAGATGATCTCTATACCATGACACTGCTTATTCACAAACTAGATGAATCATGTGACTATACGGCTCTCAAAACAGCAAAGCCAAAATATATTGATTTGTGTATGAAAGCTGTTGAAGAAGGAAAGGAAGCTCTAATCACACCGTTTATGTCACTTTATGCAGGGATTGATAATCATAAAATACAAGCCTTATCCAAAAACTATTGCGACTTTAGTTTACGTGCACAGTATAGTATTCGAGACAAATTAGGGTTTGTTTTTAACAGAGAACCCAAAGAAAAATTGAAAATTGGCTATATATCACCAAATTTCAAGAATCACCCTACCGCTCACAATATAACCAACATGCTATGCCTCCACGATAAAGAGCAATTTGAAATTCACGCTCTATCCATTGGCGGACGTGGTGACATATCAGGTTATCGCGACATCATCATGAAAAATGTTCACCATTTTCACGATATCGAAGATATGAATGACGAAGAATGCGCTCGAGAAATATATGACCATAATATCGACATTATGATCAATCTTATGGGACATACTGAAAATGCCAGGAGCGGAATTTGCTGCCTAAAGCCGACACCCATTCAGATACATATGCAATCTTATCCTGGAACGATGGGCGCTGAATTTATCGATTATTTTGTTGCAGACCGGATGGTTACTCCACTGGAGCACCGGCAAGACTACACAGAAAAAATCATTGAAATGCCTGATTGTTATTTTGTACCAAACTCATCGCACAAAGCAGCTTCCAGAGTTCCAAGCAAACAGGAATGCAATCTACCAGAAGATAAATTTATTTACTCTAGTTTTAATCGTCCATACAAAAATAATGAAGACACATTTCGTTGCTGGATGAAAATTCTTGAACGAGTTGATAACAGTGTTTTATGGCTAGGAATGACTAACGAAGCGGCTAAAGACTCTTACTCAAACATCGCACAAGAATATAACATTGCACAAGATAGACTTATTTATGCCGATTTTGTAACAAAAGAAGCACATCTAGCCAGACATATACATATTGACCTAGCACTTGATAGTTTTGCTTATGGAGCACATACAACTGCATTTGATGTGCTTTCTATGAATCTACCAATAGTAACTTATCTTGGTGAAACTCATGCTACCCGTGCATGCGCCAGTATGCTTAACACATGTGGTTTAAATAATCTTATTGCTAACTCTCACCAAGAATATATTGATATTGCTGTAAGGTGTGCAAACGATACGAATTTTTATAACTCATTAATTCAACAATTAGTCAATAACAGAGAGACCAACCCTCTGTTTGACACGCCAAAATATGTACGAAATTTTGAGTTAGCGCTTAAAGAGGCCTGGCGTAAATTTGAAAATAATGAAGCTGCGTCAGACATAACTGTATCAGAATTAGCTAAAGTTACCGCATAACAATGCCAATACCTCAACTATCTCAGGCAATGGAACTGCACCAGGCAGGTGAGTTGGATAAAGCTGCTACACTGTATGAACAGCTATTAGAGGCTGACAGTAATCATATTGATGCGCTTCACCTGTTGGGTCTCATTTATATGGACAGAGCACATTATCAAGAAGCAGAAAGCTTGATAAAAAAAGCTCTCTCTCTTTATCCAGACCAACCTGACTTTCTATCCAATTACGGTCAACTCCTGGCTAAAATGAACCGCCTTGATGAAGCAAAATCAGTAACAAAAAAAGCACTCAAACTATCAAATAGCCTTACACATGCGGTTAATCTGGGTATTATTCTTATTCAACAAAAGAACTATCCAGATGCCATCACTATTTTTGAACAAGTTCTACAATACAAACCCAATCATATTGAATCACTCCGACAAATTGGCATAGCCAACAAGCACATGGGCTACCTTGATAAGGCGATCACATATTATGAACACATAACGGCTCTAAAACCTGATTATTATCCAATCTATAATGACATTGGTAATGTTTACTTAGAACAGAATAACCTCGACCTAGCATTGGCCAATTACAAAAAATGCCTTCAACTAAACCCCAACTATTACCAAGTGCTCAACAATATAGGTCTGGTTTACACACAACTCAACAAGCCTGAAGAAGCACTGCTTTATTTTGAACAAGTAATCGACATCAACCCTAGTTTCAAAGAAGCACTATTAAATATTAGCAACAGTCTCACCAAGCGTTGTAATCCTGCAAAAGCTATCGATTTCTTGAGTAAAATATTACACAATGACCCGTCTCATTTGGATGCATTATTACAAATGGTACGATGTTTGGCTAAAATATGTAACTGGGGCATGTTGGCCAAATACACCTCATCATTGCTTGAGCAAGTAACAGTAAAGCTTGCTAAAGGTGAAGACGCCACTATCGAGCCTTTTACATCATTATATTTGGGATTAGACAACCAACTCATTCATACCATAGCGAAAAATTATACCACTTTTTCTGTCCTTGCTCATACACCAACCTTGTCAGAAGAACGTCACTTTATTACTAAGAAAAATCCTAAACAACTAACTATTGGGTACCTGTCTCCTAATTTCAAGAATCACCCCACTGCCCATAATATGGCACAATTCATTGGTCACCATAACAAAGAGAAGTTTTCTATTCATGCATTTGCTATTGATGGCAAGGATGAAACATCTGGCCATAGAAATCTGATCAAAGAACAGGTTGATTATTTTCATGATTTAGAAGATATGTCAGACCTTGATAGCGCGCAATATATCTACGATCAGAAAATTGATATTCTCATCAGCCTTATGGGCTATACTGAAAATTCCCGTAACATTATATGTGCATTAAAACCGGCTCCTATTCAAATTCATATGCAGTCCTATCCTGGTACATTGGGAGCTGATTTTATCGATTATTTTGTCGCCGATAATATTGCTTTGCCAGATGAACATAGGCAATATTATTCAGAGAAAATAATATCCATGCCTCATTGTTATTTTGTGCCAAATACCGCTCATCAAACATCACCAGATTCCTTTCCAACAAAACAAGAATGTGGACTTCCAGACGATGTTTTTATCTTCAGTTGTTTTAATCGCAGTTACAAAATAGATCGTCACGTATTTGAATGTTGGATGAACATCCTGGCATCAGTGGATAACAGCGTGTTGTGGTTATCATTTGAGGGCCACGAATACTGTCATCATTTAACAGAAGCGGCAAAACAACACGGAATCGATCCAAAACGTATTATTTTTGCTGAATATATAGCAGATAAGAACAAACACCTTGCCCGACATATTCATATCGACTTAGTCTTGGATACCTTCATCTATAACGCCCATACCACTGCTATGGACGCCCTACTAATGGACATACCCGTTATCACACTTCAGGGCAAAACATTTGCTACACGTGCATGCTCTAGTATGCTTACTGCTATTGGATTAGAAGAACTTATTACTCAATCCCAAGAAGAATATATTAATTTAGCTATTAAGTGTGCGACCAATAAAGGTTTTTTCAATAATATACAAAACACGTTAAGCCAAAACAAGAACACCTACCCGCTATTTGATACCAATGAATATGTACAAAGCTTTGAACTTGCGCTACAAGAATGCTACAAACGTTACGCTATAAACTGTGATGCACAAGACATCAACGTAGCTAAGTTGATTGCACAAAAAGAAACAATGGATGCTTAACGCAATTACTACATCTATCGATAATATGAATGCCTTTATTGGCAAGGCCTTTTCATGGCTAACGTTAGCTATGGTCATATTAATGTCCACTAGCGTACTTATGCGCTATTTACTCAGTACATCACTTGTATGGCAACAAGAGTTGATTCGTTATATGTATGGCATGGTATTTTTAGCATGCGCGGCATGGGCTTGGCAAAAAGACAAGCACGTTCGAGTAGATATTTTTTATCACAATTTTTCAACTAATAGCAAAGCATGGGTTAACCTGCTGGGAACTCTTCTATTATTATTCCCAATGGCAGGAGTCATTATTTATTATTCCTATGACTTTACTCTCCAAAGCTGGGAAATTCTTGAAACTTCTCCAGAATATCAGGGTATGCCAGGTGTATTTATTTATAAAAGTTTTATTTGGTTCTTTGCATTTACTCTTTTGTTACAAGGCATAAGTACAATTATTCATGCACTTAATACAATATGTGAGGCAAAAACATGAGCACGATGTTAATAATCATGCTTGTGGTATTAGGCGCAGCTATTTTATCTGGCTTCCCAGTGGCATTTGTGCTTGCGGGAGTCTCTATTATCTTTGCTTTCCTGGGACATATTGTCGGTATTTTTGATATTGAATTACTACACGTGCTGCCCTTACGTATATACGGCATTATGAGCAATGATTTACTGATTGCTGTACCACTTTTTGTCTTTATGGGAAGCCTATTACAACGTGCCAATATTGCAGAAGCTTTACTGCTAAATATGGCATCACTTTTTGGTAATATCAAAGGCGGATTGGCCATTTCAGTAATGGTGGTGGGAGCGTTATTAGCGGCATCTACTGGTATTGTCGGTGCAACCGTTGTCACCATGGGGCTCATATCATTACCAGCCATGCTAAATCATGGTTATCATCCACGTATTGCTACGGGCACTATTTGCGCCGCTGGAACATTAGGACAAATTATTCCACCCTCCATTGTACTTATTTTACTTGGTGACCAAATTTCAAATGCGTTTCAGTTATCTCAAATGAGTGCTGGCAACCTGTCACCTGAGCCTGTTTCAATTGCTGATATCTTTGTTGGCGCTTTATTGCCCGGACTAGGCCTGGTTATACTATATATGTTATGGCAACTCATTTATTGTAAGTTTCAACCTAGCCATTCTTCAGCTCCAAGTAATCACCCTATATCCGGCCCCGGCCGTACCTCTCTAAGAAGTATCATCACCACTCTTATACCCCCGCTATTACTTATTTTAATTGTCCTTGGCTCCATTCTCACTGGCCTTGCCACTGCCACAGAATCTGCTGCTGTTGGCGCCATGGGAGCTATATTACTGGCATTAAAGGAAAAACAATTAACTAAAGAAAATCTGGTCCACACCATTCAAACCACCGCTACTACCTGCGCTATGGTATTTGGCATTCTTATTGGTGCTACCATTTTTACATTGGTTTTTAGAGGCTATGGCGGAGATCTTGCTGTACATCATTTTCTTACCAACCTTCCCGGTGGCTTGTTTAGTGTGATGCTATTGACGATGCTACTGATGTTTGTACTTGGATTCTTCTTAGATTTTATTGAAATCATCTTTGTAGTTGTACCAATTGTTGCACCTATTATTCTTGGTATGGGTGCAGATCCTATATGGCTTGCAGTAATGATAGCAATCAACCTACAAACCTCTTTTCTGACGCCACCCTTTGGCTTTGCCTTATTTTATTTGCGGGGTGTTGCACCCAAAAATATCACAACATCCGATATCTATAAAGGTGTCATCCCTTTCATTATCATTCAATTATTAATGCTTGTTATTCTTTCTCTAACGCCACGCTTTGCTACCTGGCTACCACATATATTATACCGTGATCACACCGACCAGTTCACACACGAAGAAAACTTTATCGATGACATGGTCATCGAGGAGGTAGACTTTTAACCAATCTTATAGTGAGTGGCTGATGGTATTATTTAAAATGTAACATCTGGAACGGAAAGAACAATATCGCCAAGCAGATTTAATGTATAATCATTGCTATTACTTTCAGTTGTGTTATCGGTAATATCATCGTCATCAGTCATCCATTTATCTTGTAAATAGGCATCCACCGAGAGCATATCATCCTGATCCCAAACAGTATTGGTTAGTATAAACTCACCTAACAAACCATCAAACGCAGTGTCAGTTTTTTGTAATTTATCCGGGAAAAGCGTTTTACCATTTTCACGACCAAATCCAATCACGCCCGAGTGACCTGCCAATATTCCAACACCCGTATTTTGACCTATCACTTGCCCATCCACCACAGCAGTGAATGTTTTTGCAATACCGTCAAGAGACATCACCAATGTAATATCTTGGTTTTGAGTAATGTCGGTTGATAGCGTGCTATGAGCCCAATCATTGGTACGTCCCCATGCCGATACAAGCAATTTTCCTTCTTCAATATAGACATTAATACCATTTACTTTTCCTCCTTCTTCATACACTACCTGACGATCAGTGATATTGTCACCCGTGTTAATTACTAACGCAATCGACCTTGCTTCATATCCATCTGGGGCTACATTAATTTGCGTTGAATTTTTCATCTTTAACAGATCATCAATTCCATCAAAATTAAACGCCGTTAAACCACCTATGCCCGAAGCATCTAGAAGTGGCTGATGCTCTGTATTATGCTGATAAATAATATGATCTTCACCCGATAGATCATTAACATTCAACCGACCCTCATCACTATTTATAATGGCTGATTCATGACTTGCATCAATATGGAGCACTAAATCATCAACAAAATTAAAGGTTGCCGGCACATATTCAGGTTCTGGGAAAATATAATTTGGCTCTACATCCATCCATTTATGTTGCAAATAACTATCAATCAATTTTATCTCATCTTCATTCCAAGCAGCATTGGTAATGACCATTTGGCCTAATAACCCATCAAATGCGTGATCTGTATATTTTTCACCATCATGAAATAACGTAGCACCACGCTCTTTACCCAAACCAATCGTGCCACCATGTTTCGATAACACACCAACATGTGTAGTTTGACCAATTATTTGACCATTCACAGAAGCAGTAAATGTTTGGTTCACGCCATCAAGTGACATTACCAAAACAATATCTTGGTTCGCCGTCACGTTTGTAGATAATGCACTTATATCCCATCCTTTATTGAGACTAAACACAGCAGCATATAATTTACCGCCATCAATATAGACATTCACTCCGTCTCGCGCACTACCTTCTTTATAAATAATCTGACGGTCAGTAATATTATCACCTGTGTTTAGTACAAGAGCCATGGACCTTGCTTCATAATGCTCTGGCGCGGAGGCAAGATGTTCTGATCGATTAATTCGGACAATATCATCCTCACCATCAAAACTAAATGCTCGCAAACCACCAATCGTATCTTCAGTAAATTCAGGTTGATATTTTAACATGTGCGCATAAATCACATGATCATTCGCCGAAAAATCAGTAAAATTCCAATGCCCATGTTCATCTTCATCAACGGCCTGATGATGACTTGCATCAATGTGTAATGCAACATTATCTGTTAAAAGCAATTCAATCGGACTTGGCATTTCAGGAATATCATCCTGCTGAGCCAGTATTGTGTCTTCTGGCTGGGAAGTGAAACTATCTACTTCTAGTAAAGTGGCTGTTGCAGTACTTTGTACACCACCATGCAAGCTCTTTGTGTACCAAGAAACAAGTACATCACCATTTTCTAATTGCTGAGTATGGTGTTTTATTTCATGATGGTACCTGCTATTACCAGTATCATTAAGACGTATTGGCTTACCAACTTGTTCACCTTCTTGATTAAAATAAAGCGCAAAAATATCGATTTGCATCTCAAGCTTGTCTAGCTTGCCATCACGATATTCGGTTTCTTCACTGACTCCATAACCTGAAAATGTTAACACAAAACCACCTTCATCTAGCCCAGTAATACGAGAAGTTGCATCTGCGTATGACTGATATTCTGACGGCAAATGTGACAGATCAACGACTGTATGTAAAATATGCTGGTAACTAGCATCGTATATATCAATTTTGGTGCCATCAAACGCGTCATAGACGGTAGCAAAGCCGCCTCCAGCAAGAGCACTAATATCATAACTTTGCTGATTCTGGTGATGACTTTTATCCAGTACCTGTATCGGTTGAGTAGTCACTGGCCGTGCTTGACCATCAAACACCATCACAAAGATATCTTCAGGTGAATAGTTTATCTCGTTACCTTGTTCGTTAATATAGGTTTGGGTTTCATCCCGGTACTGAGCTGACCAATGCACCGCAAAACCGCCACCTTCTAAAGCTTCAACCTCACTATGATCAAATGCTGGATAGTATCCAGCTACGTGGTCAATGGTAGCTATTTTTTCGTAGTTGAACAATACATCGCCATGTTGGTTCATCACGGATGCATTTAAATAATCACCGTCTTGCCATAATAATGCAAGATTACCGTTTTTCAGTGTAGTTGTATCTCTAAACTGCCAATATCCATCAAAATCGATGTTTTTATCATATTGAAAATTACCAGCCTCATCATAAAACTCCATGTAATGATGGTACCGTCCATGACCATCATGATCAGAGCTTTTGTGAAAAGTAGCAAAGCCACCATTATCAAGTGCTACAATGGTATCACTCCAGTAATGATGCGTAAATGAAATGCCTTGTTTAACCACTTCGCCATCAGCACTGTACAATGTCGCAAAAGTTTCACGCAGTGTGTTATAAGGGCTATCTTTCCAGTACATTAAAAAATTACCATTTGTAAGCCCAATATGCTTTGGCTCCATATGGTATTGTTGGGCAGTATAACTTGTTACTTCAAAATTTTGTAAATGTTGTGAAAATTTAAAATCCGTTTCACTAAATTCGTCAGGAGTTTTCCTTAAAACCCTTAGAATCTGATCATTGGGAAGGAGAATATTAGTGTGGTTACCATCTTTTTCGAATACCAATTGATCAAATGACATAATATTTTTAAATGACCGAAGGTCAATAATATCACCTGTATGCCTTAGGTTAAAATCTTCAATCACGTCAGTGATACCCGCACCTTTACTAATACGAAAAATATCCTCACCAGCATCACCGCGAAGTGTATCGCTCCCTGTACCAGAATAAATCAGGTCATTGCCATCACCACCTTCTAATACACCACCTTGACTACCGCCATAGAGCTTATCATCACCTGCACCACCTCTGATAGTGTCAAAACCACTTCCACCATAAAGCCTGTCATTACCGGCTCCACCATTAATATTATCATCTCCATCGCCACCATAAATAATATCATCACCATCGTGGCCATACAGTCCATCACCACCTGCACCGCCTACAATATAATCATCGCCACCATATCCATGTATACGGTCTATACCCTCTAGCCCTTCAAGGTAGTTATGATCATCATTTCCATAGATACCATCATCAAAATAAGACCCTCTTATATGCTCAACATTCGATATTCGATCACGATTGTTGTAAATTGTTCCTCTAAGATCAGCTTCTACTCCATTTGTAGCCGACTCATAGGAAATCAAATCAAAACCATCACCACCATCAATAATGTTATTTTTACCATTTGAATAAATAACATCGTGACCTGCACCACCAAAAATATGGTTATTGCTACTTGCCGATGCATCAATCAAATCATTGCCACTTTCTGCATAAACCCAATCAGCAGCATCGCCAGTATCAATAAAATCATTGCCATAGCCTGCATAGATCGTATCTGTACCACCAGATAAAATTCTATCCTGTCCTTCACCCGCATGAACTGTATCCGAGCCATGGCCCGTAAAAATTATGTCATCACCTTCACCACCATCAATAGTATCATTGCCATCACCGCCATGAATGAGATCGTGACCCTCTCCACCAGTTAAATTGTCGTTACCATCATTGCCATAAAGTGTATCATTTCCTTGACCACCGGAAATGGTATCATTACCTTTATCTCCGCTTAGATTATCATTACCTTCTTCTCCATTAATGACATCATCTCCGTGGCCACCTAACACATAGTCATGTCCGGAACCTGCATCAATGGTATCAGAATCTCCACGTCCATAAATCACATCATCACCTTCTAATGATGCAATGTCCTCGGCCCACCACATGCCAACTATTCTGTCAGCACCTTGTGTACCTTCTAAATAAGACTCAAAATAATCTTCATACACATAGGTAATGGTTTTACGACCATACCAATTACGTTTAATATGCTCAGTTACTTTAACCGTGACCTGATTATAAAGTTCTTCATCAAATCCACCCGTACCAACATGATAATTATCTGTTTGCCACGAAGTCTGATCAAGCAACGTTGTATAATTACCCACAAAGTGTTTTTGTGCCTGGTACGCTAACTCGGCTAGTACATTAATAATACCTGAAAATATTGACCCTCCTGAGCTAGAGGTTGAACTTGCTGGCGATGTCAATGTTCCGTATTCTGATCCATGTAATAATGAATAACCTGCATATTTAGACAAATTGTTTGTTAGCATCATCGAAGCATAATAGCTTGCTCCTGTTATACCAGGGTTTGACGCTGCACTATTAGAACCAGTATTCACCTTTGAAAGCCTATTCGTTGTATAGGAAGCAGTTCCTTGATCATCAAAAGTTATACTCTTTAGATCAATCACTTGCTCACCCGCAAATGCTATATATTCAACCTGATGCTCCAATTCACCTTCTTGAGGTTTCAAAAAATCTTCAAGACGAACACTATCTTTACTACCTTCATATGCATGTAAAATAATATCGTTATTATCTTTAACAATACTAATATCTGCCAAATTCCAGTCTATGGCGTGAATCAGATCAATACCGCCATCATCGTGACGAATAGCATCTGCACCATCACCACGACGTACTATATACACATCATCACCAAGGCCACCCGACATCACATCATCATGACCACCACCTACTAAAATATCATTACCAAATTCACCATAGATGTAGTCAACATCGGCACCACCATATAAGGTATCATGATCCTGACCACCATAAAGCAGGTCACTACCTTGTCCACCATCAATGATATCATTGCCTTCATCGCCTTTAATAATATCGTACCCATCATCACCATAAATATGGTCAAATCCACTACCACCAAAGATTCGATCATTACCTTCACCGCCATAGATTGTGTCGTTACCCACATCTCCTATAAGCTCATCATTGCCTGCTCCACCGTCAATAATATCATCACCGCTATTACCATTAACAATATCATCGTCTGTGCCAGCATCAATCATATCGGCACCAGAACCAGCAACAATTAGGTCATTGCCTTTATTACCAAAAATAGTGTCATCACCATCACCACCATCAATCGTGTCTTGGTGTGTTCCGCCTACTACAATATCATCACCTTCACCAGCTATTACTTTATCACTGCCATTGGTGGTATGAATAATGTCATCGCCAGCACCTGCATCAACAAAATCGCTGCCAGAAAGAAGCTCTATGCGGTCATCACCATCACCAGCATCAACCACATCATGCCCGCCGCCAGCCATAATGTAATCATTACCTGCTCCACCGTAAATACGATTATTCAAGTTATTACCAATCAAATTATCTTCACCATCAGTACCAACAATATCATCGGCACCCTCACCTGCCATCAACAAGGCACCTTCTTCACGCAAACCAACAACCACATTACCACTACCATCTTCTTTGGGCTGAATACCAAAGCTTGGTGTTTCATTGTGAATATGACGAATAGACGGACGGAATGCTGAACCAACAGCCTTACCCAAAACTACCCCTACTACAACCCCAATCACAACACCAACAGGGCCACCTGCAGCACCAATCGACGCTCCGGCTTCTGCTCCAGCGGTTGCACCACCAGCAGCAGCGGCACCGCCAGCAGCAGTTCCTGCCGCTGCACCGGTCGTTGTAGCCAAACCCGTTGCATACAAAATACCTTGCGTAATCACATACGAAGTAGCTCCTATTGCTCCAGCTGCAGCCGCTTGTTTTAAGGTATCAACATTAATACCTTCACCATCAATAATTGATGAACCAAGTGAAATAATCGCCGAGACAATACCCGCACCAGCTGCGTTCTGTGCAAAAGTCATTTTTCCATAACTTTGTGCACCAACTAAATCAGCTAATAATTCCTGACCAGCTTCAGTTTGGGTAACATAATACTGAAAACCTGCAGTTCCTGCGGCCTTTGCATAATCCTCGATCCCTGCATCTGCTCCTTGCTGAATAGCCGTTAGAACAAAAGAAGCCAGCAATGTTTTGACAAATTGCGCATCAAGCACCCCATAGGTTTCTTCACTAAAATCAAGAATATTATCTCCCTCAAACAATTCCCATAACGAATCAATTGCCTTATCTTGCGCAATATTTAATGCAATATCTTCAAATACTTCATCAACTTCTTGCCCCTGAATCATTCGCTGAACAACATTATTAATTAATGCCTCAGAACCTTTATAGGAAGTAAACTGGCTTTCAACATCGGCAATAATATCAACAATAAGACCTTCAACAAAATCAGTTGATGCCGACATGCTCTGCTGCGCAATTTGCATCAACGTGATCGCTTTAAGATCATGTCCTTCAATATTTACAACATCATCTATATTAACCATCGAAAACGGTAACGCCTCTTCACCATTCCCAAAACCTAAGCTTTCGATAAAATGGCTATTAATCTGATCTTCAATATCTGGGCTTAGCCAGTTGGCTAATGCCTCTTTAACATCTCCATCATAAACTTTATATGTTGCATGCTGTCCGGCATCATTTTCAATAATAACATGTGATGGTTTCAGCTTTGGAAGCGGAATATTTGTAACTAAACTACTTGGATCTGAAATTCCCTCCTCACCAGTATGAATAAACAGGTTGGTTTTATGATTACCGGAAGTCATATCTATTTGGGAAAAGCTATAACTTGGATTATCAGCCTCAGGTTCATATGTAGGAAAATCAGATTTTTCGAACTTCAATTCTCCGGTTATTGGATCTTTTATTCTTTGAAGTAATAATCCTTCTTTTGAGTAATTATAACCACTGGGCAAACTTATACCATCTCTATTAGTGCTGTAGGACACTTCCTTTGTAAACGGAATATAGATATAGCCGCCCTCTTCAACATCTTTAGCCAAATTAATGGTTCTGTTGTAGATTAATTCTCTTCCTTCTTGTGCATCATCAAATGCATAGACAAGCTTGTTGTTATTTGACGTATCAATAATATAAGAAATCTTTTTTTCATCGTTATACGAAGTTTCTACTAATTGGTATGCTGGATTAGACTTGATATCGTCTAGTAAGTTGGTTGCTTGGATTGGGTGTCCGTCCAAAAAACCAATATTAAAAAGATCTGTTATTTTAACTAATGCTACTGAAGCTATATCAATAGCAGTTGCATAGCTAAAAAAGTTATCAGCAGATTCAGATATAATGTTTGATGACATATTAAACATACTAGTTACGAAACCTAGAGAGTCTCCTTCAACTGTATTCAAAAACACATCATACATTTGTGAGAATGAGGGACCTTCAAGGAGACTCTCATATGCCAATAAAGGCTTACCAGGAAAGAATTCTTCTAAACCATTACTCTTCCACACTCCTTCCCATACCTTCAACAACTCATAATCGGTTAAATATGCATTACCACTTGGACCATCTAACTTTGCTTGCATTGCAGCAAGTGTTGCTTTGGTTATTTGACGAGAATGCTCATCAATAGGAAAATCATAAATATCCGGCAAATAATACTTTACCGCATTATTTAACACTTCATCTACACCACCAATAAAACCTGAAAAAGTTGATGCTTTTACAGCATCAACGATCAAGTCACTTCCTGTAAGCTCAAATATTTTCACATAAACTGCAGATCGATTATCATGAATATACTCACCTGTAGTAGGATCTTGCTTAAAAAGATCATACATTTCATTTAAATGCTCTTGAGTAATCATTGGCGTATTCACCTGCACCGAGGATGATGCATGCTCCCAAAATTTATTAAAATACTCAGAAATGTCAGGGGTCATCACTTCATAAGAAAACAAACGTGAAACAAAGTAGCTTGCTGGATTGCTAATAGGATCATGATCGGAAACTAAATCCTGTCCAGTTTCCAACTTTGTCCTACGTTCGCTACTTGCAACACTCTGAACAAGTACATTTATATCCCAAAAACTCAAAAATGCTCCAAGTCCTAGCCCATCTAACATTTTATCCCACAGCGCTTCTCGGTCTTCTGTTAAATTTAATGGTATTTCTGCTGTCCATGCATAGGTAGGTAAATTAAATTCTGTAAATACCGTGTTATGATAACCTTGAATGTCATCAACTCCGAGTTCTATATTACTGTTTCCATAATCAATAAATTGCTCTTTTCTTAGAGCAAAATCAGCCTTCATTAACTTTGTAGATAAATGGTTCCAGTCGATAGTAATATTATGTTCGTTGGCAATTAGCAGTGCATAATCTCGCGCAATGCTGCCTGATATTGTATTGTTTTCGACAACACCCAATGCTAAATCAGCATAGGCATCACCCTTTGAGGATAGTAAATTATAATACCCTATCGTATCGTTAGTTTGTACATAACCTGCAAGACTATTAAATTCTTCTTCTGTAAAAAATTCAACCATAGCACACCCTTCTTCTATTTTAGTGCAGTAAACACACCACATTCTTCGAAATAGTTTTTCTTATTAATTTCCTTTTTTGGAAAAGCTTATACAGAATTATACCAGCTAGTCACACAAGAAATATCAATACTAATTATTAATAGAATCAATAAACGCACGCAGTGGTTGTGAGTATTCCTTGCCCTTTACCACGATATAGCCATAGCTTCCGGACGAAAATAAATGATTAAGCTTGGTACCAATCAATACCGGATCTTCTTCAATGGCAATGCTCAACGCAATTGTGATAGCCATATCAAGCTCAACATATTTCTTGATGATTTCCCAGCCATTAAATTTTAACTTATTTTGGTCTGGCTTATAATGCTCGTTTGCATAAATAGCTCCAAGGTCAATAATGGTGTGCAAATGACTAGGGGGCAAAATGAGATGATACTGACACATCTGTTCAATTGTTATACGCTCTTTACCTGCAAGTGGATGGTCTGACCGTGTAATAAGAACCGGGTCATAGTGAAACACGGGAATATATTCACACGTATCAGGGATATCAAAGTTTGAAGGGCCAACAATAATATCCACTTCACCTGACAACAACTTATCAATTCCTTCTAGTGCCACAGCACCATGAATGTTAATCGAAATATCAGGACATTTCTGGGAAAAATTATGTACCAGCTTTGGCAGCAAATATAACATGGTAGCTTGATTAGCTGCTATATTGAGCGTTTGATGTTTCCCGGCTTTGAGTTTCATCTCAAAATTATGCTTCAAATTCTCAATATTATTGATCATTGGCTCAACCATCGAAAGTAACAATGTACCCTCTTTGGAAGGCGATATCGTTGGTCCAGAGCGCGTAAATAACTTACATCCAAAATCTTCCTCAAGCGCTTTAATTTGTAGTGACACAGAAGATTGCGTTAACGAAATACGTTCCGCCGCCTTTGTAATACTGCCCAAGGTAGCAGCATAGTAAAACCCTCTTAGCTGCTGGAACTTATTGTTTTTATAGTAGAAATTATTTGATGAGGACATGGGTAATTGGTTGAGATAAATTTTTAACAATATTCTACAGAACGAGAAACATCCATTGATTGATGAAGTACTCTTACAATTTCAACTACACCATCATCAGCAACTCGGTACATAACCATATACTTACCTTCTAACAACTTATACATACTTTCTATAATATAATCACACTTTAAACCCAACTTGGAATTGTCTGCAATTTTGTAAAATGCTCTATCAATATTTTCCAAGTAAAAATCTCTCTGATCACTTCCCCACTGATCAAGTGTATATCTACTAATACCAACCAGATCACTTGAGGCAGAATTTAATACTCTAAAATGTGTCACTATCTATCCGAACGTTCTAAAATATTTCCAAGCGAATAATCCTCATCAACACCACTATTTAAACCTTCTTGTATAGCACTACGAAGCCTTACTACTTTCAAGTTTTCTTCCTCGAGTAACCGAAGACCAGCTCTTACAACTTCACTAGCTGATCCATAACGCCCCTCACTAACCTGACCAGCAATAAAAGAATCAAAGTGACTCCCAAGGGTAATACTTGTATTTTTAGACATAGCCAACTCCAATAATAGATTATCTATATACCAAATAGTACCTATATTAGGTACTATTTTCAAGAATAATCATATTTAAACCGCTTCCAATACACCCTTAACCGTAGACATCACATCAGGCACCTTATCCCCATCTGGACCGCCGGTTTGTGCGAAATTTGGTTTTCCTCCGCCACCTTTAGCTCCTACAATTGGTGCAACCTGCTTAATAATGTCGACGGCACTTATTTTGCCAGTCATATCTTCGGTCACCAAGACAATCACCGACCCTTTACCTTCAAACGTAGACGCCACCGCAACCACGCCAGATCCAATTTGAGCTTGCATATCCATAGCAATGGCACGTAGATCTTTAGGGGCGATGTCATCAAAGACATTTCCTAGAAAATCAATACCATTAATTTGTTCTTTGGTCACACCACCAGCACCAGATCCGCCCATGGCAGCTTGTTTTTTGGCTTTAGCCAAATCTTTTTCAAGTTGCTTACGCTCGTTAAGCAACGACTCAATACGAACATGTAATTCATCTGGTGATGTTTTAAGCACCCCACAAACGCTCAATAGCTGGTCTTGTTGCTTTTGCATCATCGTTATGGCTTGTTCTGCCGTAACTGCCTCAATACGACGTACACCCGATGCAATAGCACTTTCAGAGACAATCTTAAACAAACCAATATCACCCGTGTGCTGTACATGCGTACCACCACAAAGCTCAACAGAATATTTATCTTCTCCCATGGTAAGTACACGCACTTCATCACCATATTTTTCACCAAATAAGGCCATAGCGCCTTCTTTTATGGCATCATCTGGTGCCATAAGCTTTGTCGATACTCCACTATTTTGCCGTATTAGTTCATTAACTTTACGTTCAATTGCTTCTAGCTCATCGGCTGTTACCGCTTGAGGGTGGCTAAAATCAAAACGCAACCGATCTTCATCCACCAATGAACCTTTTTGTGTCACATGATCACCCAATTGCTCTCTAAGCACCGCGTGAAGAAGGTGAGTTGCTGAATGGTTTGCTCTGAGACCAAAACGACGTTTTTGATCTATGGTTGCGGTAACCACATCACCAATTTTGATGCTACCGTTGGTGACAGTAGCAACGTGGCTATGCACACACCCAAGCATCTTTAATGTATCAACCACTTGTATTTGTGTATCCGTACCAACCAACACTCCATGATCACCTTCTTGACCACCAGACTGACCATAAAACGGTGTTTGATTAAGTACAATTTGTACACAACCATCATTAACTGTAGCGTGGTTTACATGCTCACCATCTTTAATAATCGCAACCACACTACCTTGAGCCGTATGACTGTTATAGCCGACAAACTCAGTACCACCGTGCTCTTCTTTAAGTTCATACCAAAGCCCATCAGTTGCCTGCGCACCAGACCCTTTCCATGCAGCCTTTGCACGATCTTTCTGCTGTTGCATTGCAGTATCAAAGCCTGCTTGATCCACACTGATACCGCGACCACGCAAGATATCAACCGTAAGGTCATACGGAAAACCATAAGTATCGTATAGCTTAAATGCTGTGTCACCCGACAAACAGCCGCCCTGAGAGACATTCTCAGTTTCTTTGTCCAATAGCTTCAAACCCCTACCTAAGGTTTGGCCAAATTGGGTTTCTTCTAATTTTAGCATTTGTGCAATAAGCTCCTGAGCCCGTACAAGCTCAGGAAACGCCTCGCCCATTTGCCCAACAAGCGTAGGAACCAAACGGTGCATCAAAGGCTCTTCACAACCTAATTGTTTTACATAGCGCATGCTTCGGCGCATAATCCGGCGCAATACATACCCTCTTCCTTCATTGGAAGGCATCACACCATCTGCAAGCAGAAAACTTGATGAGCGCAAATGATCGGCAATGACCCGATGAGCATTATGCATCTTTGGATCATCATTGCCTGATAGCTCCTTGCTTTTAGAAATCAATGCCTGAAATAGATCAATATCATAATTATCATGCACACCTTGTAATACAGCAGCAACACGCTCAAGGCCCATACCTGTATCTATCGATGGCTTGGGAAGATCAATTCTAGTACCATCTTCTAATGTTTCATATTGCATGAACACTAGATTCCAAATTTCAATAAACCGATCACCGTCTTCATCTGCAGACCCTGGAGGCCCTCCTGGAATATCTTCTCCGTGATCATAGAAAATTTCCGAACAAGGCCCGCATGGCCCTGTATTTCCCATAGCCCAAAAATTATCAGCACCTTCTATACGCACTATTTTTTCATCAGGAAGCCCAGCAATTTTTTTCCAAAATTGATAGGCTTCATCATCTGTATGATACACAGTTACTAACAGCTTTTCCGATGGAAGCTCAAGTGTTTTTGTTACAAAATTCCATGCATATTCAATTGCTTGATCTTTAAAATAGTCTCCAAAAGAAAAATTACCCAGCATCTCAAAAAATGTGTGGTGGCGAGCCGTATACCCTACATTATCAAGGTCATTATGCTTACCACCAGCACGTACACATTTTTGTGATGAGGTTGCCCGGCTATAATCACGCGTTTCATTGCCCGTAAACACATCCTTAAATGGAACCATACCAGCATTGACAAACATCAATGTAGGATCATTGTGCGGCACCAACGGCGCCGAAGATACTAATTCATGCCCGTTTGTTTTAAAGAAATTAAGGAATTCACTACGTAATGTATTAACCGAAACCATATTACTAACTAATTTAAAATGCTGCTAATTTTTCTTCACTTGCTTTTGACTCACTTTTTTTAGAGTCAGCAGCGGACGCGTTATCATCATCACCTTCTTCAGAAGCAATAAGTCCAGCTTTCTGACGAATTTTATTTTCGATTTCATCCGCCACTTCTGGATTATCTTTTAAATAATTTTTGGCATTTTCTTTTCCTTGACCAATGCGTGTACCATCATACGAATACCACGAACCAGCTTTTTCAACAATTTCGTCTTTAACGCCAAGGTCAATTAGCTCACCAAGCTTCGAAATACCTTCACCGTAAATAATATCAAACTCAACTTGTTTAAATGGTGGTGCCACTTTGTTTTTTACAACCTTCACTCGTGTTTGGTTACCGATAATTTCTTCTTTGTCTTTCAAAGCTCCAATTCGGCGAATATCCATTCTAACAGACGAGTAGAATTTTAGCGCGTTACCACCTGTTGTTGTTTCTGGAGAACCAAACATCACACCAATTTTCATACGAATCTGATTAATGAAAATAACAATACATCCAGTTCTTGAAACAGAAGCTGTTAGCTTACGTAACGCCTGACTCATCAAACGTGCCTGTAGACCCATGTGCGAATCACCCATATCGCCTTCTATTTCGGCTTTCGGTGTCAGCGCTGCAACTGAATCCACAACTAACACATCAATTGCACCAGAACGTACCAATGTATCAGCAATTTCAAGCGCCTGCTCCCCAGTATCTGGTTGAGAAACAATAAGATTATCAACATCCACACCTAAATTTTTAGCATAAACCGGATCAAGTGCGTGCTCAGCATCAACAAATGCACACGTACCACCAGTCTTTTGGGCCTCGGCCACAACATGAAGTGTAAGGGTGGTTTTACCCGAACTCTCTGGTCCATAAATTTCAATAATACGCCCCTTTGGCACTCCACCAACTCCAAGTGCTATGTCCAAACCGATAGAACCAGTCGATATCGCATCAATTTTTTGTACGGTTCCTTCAGACATTTTCATCACTGAACCTTTACCAAAAGCGCGCTCAATTTGTGACATTGCCGTCTCTAAGGCCTTTTGCTTATTGTTATCTTCCATAACGTTTTCTCCTGTAAGCTTATATCAAAAAAATTAGGTGCGACGGATCGGCAACGAGCACCAGCAGATTAAAGAATCATCTGCTGGTGCTACTCATATACCAAATCGTAAACGCTGTAAATGTCTTAAAGAGCAACCACAATAAACTGTGTTTCACCACGGCGATTAACCAAAAGCAAAATAGACTTACGTGCTGCCGCTTGCGCTGCTTCAACCACATTCTTAAAATCGTTGATATCATCAACAGACTCTTGATTTATTGCTTCTATAACATCACCAACACGAAGTCCTTTTTCATCGGCACTTGATTCTGGTTTAATCCCGACAATAATGACACCCTCTACATCACCTTTAATTTTAAACATTTTGCGATTATCACGCGATAAGTCAGCTACCTCAAGTCCTGCAACCGAATAAATCTCTCCATACTTATCTTTATTATCTTCTTGGCTTGGTACCACCGTTGTAACCTCTTCCTCTTCTTGACTATCATCTTCAAGTTGAGCAACTGTCACTTTTAAGGTTTTTTCTTTCCCTGCCCTGATAACCACCACATCAACGGTCTTATTCACCTTAGTATCAGCAACAATACGAGGCAATTTCCGCATTACCGGCACTTCTTTACCATCAAATGAAATAATAATATCACTTGGTAGCATGCCAGCATCTTCTGCAGGAGAACCTTTAGTAACTTCTAATACCAACGCTCCTCTTGGCTTTTTCATACCAATGCTTTCAGCTATTTCTTCTGTAACATTTTGAATACGCACGCCTAACCAGCCACGTTTTACACTGCCCGTTTCTTTGAGCTGCTTGATAACAGGTTTTGCCATTTCTATTGGCACAGAAAAACCAATACCAACATTACCACCAGACGGAGAAAAGATTGCCGTATTAATACCAATTACCTTGCCATCAACATCAAATAATGGTCCCCCAGAATTACCACGATTAATTGCAGCATCAGTTTGTAAGAAATCATCAAATGGACCAGCATTAATATCACGAGCGCGAGCAGAAATAATACCCGCAGATACTGAACCACCAAGGCCAAAAGGATTACCAATAGCAATCACCCAATCACCCACACGCACCTCATCTGAATCACCCCACTTTACAGCCGGAAGATCATGCCCAACATTTACTTTCAGTAACGCAATATCGGTTTTAGGGTCACGCCCTACAATGGTTGCATCAGCCTTACTATCATCACTAAAGACAACTGTAATTTCATCCGCCTGATCAATCACATGGTTATTTGTTACAATATACCCAGCTTTATCAATGATAAAGCCAGACCCCAAGGAAACGGCTTTGCGTTCAGATTTTGGAGCACCATTTGAGCCATTTGGCCCTCTGTGACCATAGAAACGTTCAAAAAGCTCCGGCAAGTCATTAAACGGAGAACCTTCTGGCAACTGAGGATTACCAAAAAACTCAAAATGTTGACCACCCTGAGCATATTTAACCGTCTGGGTTGTCGAGATATTCACCACCGATGGCATCAGGTCTTCTACCAAGTCTGCAAAACTATCTGGCACCGCTCGCGCCTGAGAAAATACAGGCAAGCACACCATTATAAAAAACATATACAAACAATGACGTAATCTCATGACCACCTCCATCAAAAAATATTATCAACTCATTCAATTACCTTTTAGCAGAACTAATGTCGCTCAAGTACTGAAGAAACTCACTATCTGGTGACAACACCATCCGAGTGTTTGAGTCTTTAAGAGTTGCACGATACGCAAGCATCGTACGATAGAAATTAAAAAATTCTGGATCTTTGGTAAACGCATTTGCAAAAATACGTGTTGCTTCTGCCTCACCCTGACCACGAATAATCTGACCTTCACGACGCGCTTCTGCTAGAAGAATCTTTACTTGCTTGTCCGCTTCAGAGCGAATGATTTTTGACTGCTCTTCACCTTGCGCTCTATATTCGCGTGCCTCTTTATCACGATCAGCATACATACGTTTGTATATAGAGTCACTATTTTCTCTTGGTAAGTCAGAACGTACAATTCTTACATCCAATACAGCAATACCAAAATCCTTCGCTTTCTGGCTTACATCACTACGAATCTTATTCATGACATCGGTACGTACTTCAGTCAAAAGCTTCTTTAACGGCACGCTACCAATCGCATCACGCAAACTTGCTTCAAATATTTTATCCAAACGATTCCGAATACCGTCTTCATTTGTAACTTTTTGGTAAAAGATGAGTGGATCAATAATTTTATACTTCGCGAAAGCATTTACTGTTAATGCTTTTTTCTCTAAATCCAGAACCTCTTTATCTTTGGCTGTAAAATCCAGAATACGTCCGTCAAAATATTTCACCTCCTGAATAAAAGGTAATTTAAATTTAAGACCTGGTGTGTTGATATAACTTACTGTTTTATCACCATCTGCAAATTCAACTGGCTTACCAAACTCAAGTACAATTGCCTGATGAGTTTGAGGAACAATAAAGAATGCGTTCAACGCTAGTATCACCACAATAACAATAGGCACAATCCATTTAGCCATAACTATAAACTCCTATTTTATCGTTACTTTTTAGTTTTTTCGAGAGACAAATATGGCAAAACATTGCCACCAACAGTCTTATCAACGATTACTTTGTCCATGTTGGCCATAATGGCTTCCATAGTTTCTAGGTACATACGTTTTTTAGTCACGTTTTTTGCCTTACGATATTGCTCGTATACCGCCAAGAAACGTTTCGCCTCACCTTGCGCATCTGCAATAACTTGTTGTTTATAACCTTCAGCCTGTTGCAAAATTTCTTGCGCCTCACCACGAGCAATAGGGATCTGCTGGTTAGCATAACCTTTGGCAATATTGATCTTTTCTTGCTTGTTGTTAATGGCCGCTTGAACATCTTTGAATGCATCTGCAACCGTTGTTGTAATCCGTCTTGGTTGAAGATCACCATCTTTAATATCGGTCGCCGTAGGAAGCGTATCTACCGTAATAGAGCTAGATGGCGGTACAGCTTTCATATTAATTTCTTCAATGGTGATACCTGAATCATAATCATCCATAATAGCTTGAAGTAATTCTTTTGTTTTTAGCTGAGCAGCTGTACGATTTTCAGATAGAATATCATTAATAGACGTAGTTGCAATCACCTCACGCATTGCACTTTCTGCCGCTTTCCTAACGGTACCTCGAGGGTCATAAACATTAAACAAAAACTTATGTGCATCCGTAATTTGCCACTGCACTTCAAAACTAATATCAACAATGTTCTCATCGCCTGTTAGCATAGAGATATCATGCTCTACTGAACTTGATTTACCACGTTTTGACCTTCTAGTTTGCGCGCGATAACCAATTTCGTCCGTATATCGGTCAGTCACTTTTACTTTCAAGACACGTTCTATGGGTGCCGGTAAATGATATTGCAATCCCGGCCCTTCCGTACGCACGTACTTACCAAATTGTAATACTACAGCTTGCTCTTTGGTATCTACGGTATAAATACCCGTGGATAACCAAAACAATCCAATAACGGCAAGCACAATAATAACTAATGTCTTAGTAGGTAGTGGCTTCTTGCCCTTACCGCCTGATTTGCCAGAGCCTCCAGAGCCTCCCCCGTTACCACCTCGAGGAAAAAGCTGTTTAATTTTTTCTTGAGACTGGCGAATGATACGTTCTAATTCTTCATCACCACCGCCGTTACCTCCTCCAGGAGGGCGTTGTCCCCAGGGGCCTTTATTGTCTGATGTCATATGACCTAATGCTCCTTAATGTTTTGCAAAGATTGACAAACGAAGGGTAATTGGATAGACGATGCTAGGTTAAAGCAATTACATGTTGCATAACCAATTTACATCTAGCCTTATTGAATATAATCTATTACTAATAAATTACAAGACATGACCCATGCAAAATCGTGCTAACACCCCTCCATCTTCTCATCCTAAAATTAAACACATTATAGCAGTTGCTTCTGGCAAAGGTGGTGTTGGAAAATCCTCTGTATGCGTTCAATTAGCGCATTCATTGACACAACTTGGTAAATCTGTGGGCATTATGGATGCCGATATTTACGGACCTTCTATTGGTTATTTATTAGGAGCCTCCGGAAAACCTGAAATTAATGACGATCATAAAATGCTTCCTCATAAGAAGTTAAATATTGTTTCAAACTCCATGGCTTATTTGATTGACGAAGGAAGTGCCACTAGCTGGCGCGGCCCTATGGCCACCAAAGCTCTGTGGCAATTATTTTTTCAGACAGCATGGCCAGACTTGGATGTATTACTTATTGATATGCCACCTGGAACAGGAGATATTCAGCTAAGCTTGGCCTCAAAAATACCAACTACTGGAGCATTATTGGTTACCACACCTCAAGATATTGCATTATTGGATGTTAGAAAGGCAGCAGATTTCTTTCATAAGGTCAACATACCACTCTTGGGCATTGTTGAAAATATGTCTTATTATCAGGACAAAGACACCGATAAAAAACACTTCATATTTGGCCAAGATGGCGGAAAAAAGCTCAGCTTAGAATTAAAAACACCACTTCTGGCAACCCTACCAATAGATCCAGCTATTGCAAAACCAGCTGACAATAGCTATGCTGCCAACTCTGAGGTATTTAAAACGCTTGCCTCTACCATCATTGAATCACAGACATAATACATAAAAGGAACTACGGCATGAGTACTGAAGAAAAAGTTATCAAAATCCTCAAAGAGGCAGGCGCTAACGGCTTAGAAAATGCAATGTCTCCTAAGAATCTATTATTACTTGCATCCAATGAAGGACTATCTGACAAAGAAGCCGAAGCTGCTATTGTTAGTCTCATTGATCAGGATATTGTGGAATATGAAATGAACGATCAAACCGACGTCACCCACTTGTGGTTACTTTAAAACCAAATAAGCCGCTATCAATATTCACTAGAGGGCAACGTTATAGCCCTTTTGTCTGGTGATACAGGTCCAATATTTCTTGAAGATTTTCTTTTGAGAATGGCTTCATAATGTAGCTTTTAGCACCATACTCCATGGCCTTATGAACGTCATCTATCAGTCTGCTGGCCGTAAGCATAACAATAAAAGCCTTTGGATTAGCAGCAAGCATTTGTTGCAACATATCCATGCCATTACCATCGGGTAACGCAATGTCCAAAAACACAATATCAGGATTACACGCTGTAAATTTTTCCATACCTTCTTTGGCAGTACGTGCCAAATTAAGCTCGTGCCCCTCAAGCATCGCCTGAGCAATACTTAGAAACATATTCACATCTTCAACTAATAATATGGAAGGTTTATCTGAAGAAGCCATAACTTTGCATTACCTATTATTGCTACAATTTATACATTAGAAATTTGTTGCACCGGTTTCATCAATTTGTAGATCTGTGGCACCACCTTCAGCTTTAGCCGTATAATTGACAATAGGTGCTGCACCAGTGTCGTCGTCTATACAATAAATGTAAACCGTATCATTTTGAATAAATTGATCACCGAAAAAGAGATTGTCATCAATGTTGGTTTTAATGATATCCGCAGACGTTCCTGCAGTAGCTGGACACGCCGCTGTGGTATAATAAGCACCATTTCGTGAAAAATATTCTTCTTGATGGGAGTGAATAGCTCTAAGATTATTTTGGGCAACAGATGCCTCTGCACTCTGTGCGTAATTTTGGTACACCGGCATACCAACTGCAGCAATAATGCCAAGTATAGCTACAACAATCAAGAGTTCTAGTAGTGTAAACCCTTTCATATGCCCTCTCCCCCTTCTTAAAGGATGAAAGAGATAGCGCACTGCCATCTCTTTCACCTGTAAATTAACAAATTGTATTATCGCAATATTATTGCAATACAATTGTAGTAGTCAAATCAGCAGTCGTGCATGCTGCAGTAATGTCAGCTGCACCTGTACATGTACTAACAACCGCATTACCAGCAGTAGTATCAAACTGAACGTTTGTTTCACCAACTGCAAATGAAGTAGCAGCAGTAGCACTGTCAGTTGCAGTAAATGAAGCTGTACTTTGAGCTGTTGTATCAAGATAAGAAACATAGTTTGCCGCAGTTACTGCAGCAGTACCTGAGATACCATCATACACTGGACAGTCGTAAGTTGTACCACCTAAGATGATACCACCCAAACGACAACCACCAATTGTATTGCTAACTAAGTTAGCAGTTTGGTGGTGTTGTTGAACGTTTTTGTTGATCTCAGATTGAGTTTGATAATCTTGGTACTGCGGAATACCGACAGCAGCAAGAATACCGAGGATCGCAACAACGATCAACAGCTCGATAAGGGTAAAACCCGATTCAAATTTACGATTTTTTGTCATTTTTATATCCCCCCTTCGGATATATTAATATAATTAATAAAAATTAAATAACATTACCACTTATAACATATCTATTATAACTTGTAAAGTTTTACGTAATTTAATAGTAATATTTCCTTTTGCCAAGTGCAATTATTAGTTATGGATTGTTTATGTTTTCACTAGATTTTACCATCAATTACCTACCTTACGTATTATACGCAATTATTCTTGTACTTACTCTAGATATATTATCAGGATGGTCATTTCGTTACTTTGATAAGCATTTTAACGAAAATAAGAACTATGTATCATTATGGCAACCACGTTATTATTTTTCAATCATGGTAATATGGTTAATATGCGCCGGCTACTTATATAGTAGTGGCGGTATTGACCTTGAAACCGTTCTAGCATTGTTATTATGCCACCTATTATTAATAGCGTCTGCTATTGACTTAAAATACATGTATTTACCTGATTTACTCATTCTACCCCTCATCCCAATCGGACTATTTGCTAATTATTTTATTGTTTTTACCACCTTTAACGAAGCAATGCTCGGAGCAATTTTAGGCTTTGGCATATTATGGTCAGTAAATAGTTTGTTTAAATTGATTCGAAAAAAAGAAGGCATGGGCATGGGAGACTTCAAACTACTTGGCGCATTAGGTGCCTGGACAGGAGCAGTACAACTACCGCTTATTATCATTCTATCATCATTTATAGGCATTGCATTGGCACTTATTGTCAACCCTCTGAGAGGAAAACATTATACTGAGCCTTATCCTTTTGGGCCTGCGTTAGCAATTGCAGGCGTTATCTGCTTATTATGGGGTTATGAAATTACCATGTGGCTCTATAACTAATCATTAATAAATCGTTAATCTTTTTGTGATACGCTTTTAACAAGGTTGGCATGTACGCCAATAGCTTGCATTTAAAGTGCAAAATCACAAAAAAGAGGTACGATCGTGCTCGAAAAAATTGTCAGTTACACTCAAAATTTCGACTTGTCGGATATTCATATTCATTCAGACGAGCCGATTGCACTGCGCCTGCACGGTTCTATCGAAATACAGCCCAATGACTTTATCACACGCCAAGACGTCGAGAATTTTATTCAAGAAATTTTAGACGATGACCAAAAAGAACAATATGCCGTCCAAAAAGATCTCGACTTCGCCATTCCTACTGAGTTTTTTCGTTTCAGGGCAAATTTATATAATACACTCAATGGCCCAGCAATGGTACTACGTAAAATCGAAACCGAAGCACCTCCCATTGAAGCGCTTGGATTACCACAAGCAGTCATGGACATTACACATGAAAAAAATGGACTTGTACTTGTAACCGGTCCTACAGGATCTGGTAAATCTACTACCCTGGCTTCCATTGTAAATAGAGTAAATGAGCAACGCCACGAAAATATTATCACTATTGAAGATCCAATCGAATTTATTCACCGAAGTAAAACTTCTATTGTTTCACAGCGTGAAGTAGGAAAAGATGCGATGTCATTTGGAAGTGCACTAAAAGCAAGCTTACGTGAAGACCCGGACGTCATATTACTTGGTGAGATGCGTGATCTGGAAACCGTATCGTTAGCACTTACTGCCGCTGAAACTGGTCACTTAGTATTTGGTACACTACACACCAATGGCGCACCTAGCTCGGTGAATCGTATTTTAGACGTATTCCCACCCGAACAACAAGCCCAGGCCCGTTCACAACTGTCACAATCCCTGCGCTTGGTTGTCACACAACAACTTATTAAACGTATTGACCAACCAGGTCGAATTGCCGCTTTTGAGGTAATGGTATGTAATGTGGCCATTGCCAACTTGATACGTGAGAACAAAATCTTCCAAATAGAACACGCCATGCAAACAGGAAAATCACTTGGCATGATGACCATGGAAGATTCAGTTAATTACTTAATAGCAAACAATATAATTAGGCTTGAGGATGTTGCACACCACTAACCATAAACACGCTAATGGCTTTACTCTACTTGAGTTATTAATTACCATTGCCATTATTGCCATCATGGCAACGTTCTCTTTTCAAGATAGCGGCTTGTTTAGCTCGCGCAACACACTCCAAAATAGCGTGAACCAAATATCACAACAATTTCAGTATGCACGTCATGTTGCTTCATCATCTGCTATTACAACCCGAGTGAATGTTGCTACATCTACAACACCCAATACTGTGACCGTATCATTGTTCCAAGAAAGCGGCACACCACCACCAACAACATGCAATGCAACGAACGTTAATGATGTTACACGGGCAAGTATTGATATCAATATACCAACCGGATACGAACTTACCTTTGATGACGACCTATGCTTTTATCGTGATGGCACATCAAATGGTACCACTCCCACGCTGACCCTTGCACCAGCATCAGGGTCTCCTGCTGAAGCACAAACACGCACCATCTCGGTTTCACAGGCATCAGGTTATATTTTAATACAGTAAGGGCACCATCAATGAAAGTCACCTCAAACCAATCACAATCAGGATTTACGCTACTGGAAGCGTTGGTGGCAACGGTAATTCTTGCTATTGGTTTTGTTGGCACCCACCTTATGGTTATGGTTTCTGAACGTTCAGCACGCTTTGCAACTGCGCGTCAAATCCTACAGCTACAGGCCGAACAAATTCATGAAATCATTGATAGCGACCTAGCCAATCTTAGTACCTATACTGGAGGGTCCTTAACTAGTTGCGATGACGCCAATGCAATAGGAGATTGGAGCAGTGGGCCACCAGTCAACCCTACACCCAACCAACGTATGTACGAATGGTGTAAACGCATGAAATATAATTTTGATGGCGAGGGCCAAGTCACCATCGCTAGTGGCGTTGGTACCACATCAAGTGACATGGTCACCTCTGCAAATAATGTCAGAACTATTACTTCTCAACCGCTGGACGCTACCAATCCCGCCGCCGGTACCGTGGTGATTGTTACATTAACTGCATATAATGATCCACCGGTAACCCCACCTCGTGCACAAGTTAGCCTTAGGAGAATATATAATGAGTAGGCAAAAACAGCATGGTTTTACAATGTTGGAATTACTGTTGGCTGTAGCAGTAGGATCAATTGTAGTGATGGGATCATTTGCCTCATATATTATTATTGCACGCTACCATGATCGCATGGAAAACCAATCATTCTTACAAATTAATGGCTTACCAACAATTAATTTTATCATTCGCGATATACGGATGGCTGGCAATACGTTGCTTGATAATACCAATTTTGATCCGATACTAGGCGATATTTCCACTCCCATTGTTATTGATACAGATACAGCTGGAAGTAATTGGGATGAAATCACTATTTATTATGACACCAAAGACCCTATCACTGACGTAGTCACTCGCAATCGTGTACTTTATTCCATTGCAGACAGCACTGCCTTGCCAGGAGCAACCAGGCAATTAATGGTTCGCAGAGATACCACCACTACTGCCAACCCTGATGATGCAACCGACTATACACTTGGCACGGCTGGCGTAGTAACTGACTATGTTGATGCATTTCAGATACGTGTTGACGATCCTGCAAATCCACAGCTTATTAACGTTGTTGATATCACGTTAGTACTTCGTAGTCCAAACCCATTAAAGCGCAGCCAAGGAACCTATAGCAGAAACACCTGGCACCATTTTGGGAACACAAACTTTACATTCACAGACAATTATCTTAGACAAAGTTTCGATACCACCGTTCAGCTAAGAAACAACTAAAAGCCTCTTTTGTAATGCGTTAATACTTAGCCTCACGCCACCGTTAACCTCACTTGCATACTTTTGGTTGATTATTTTCTTTACAACTCACCCATCCTTAATTATACTGGGCAAAGCTTTTATTCCGTTAAGAGCGCTGTGGGGGGAAAGTGATACTAAACGGTGAGACATTATTATACACGCATTCTTAGCATTTTCATTTTTATTAGCTTTCATTCATCATCATATGCTTGTGATCTAAACCAACTGCCCTTTGGTAGTCCACTCGATGATGTATTACATTATTTTGACGTACAACATACTTCACCACAAGCACAAAAACAGCTTGTTTCTGGATCTGGAACAATTACATTTTCAGCAAACAATGCATGTACTAATCTACCAAAGAACTCTTCTATTTCTGGGTTATTTGAAAATAATGCACTAAAAGGCATTATGATTTCACATCAAATTAATACAGAAAAACAAGATACCCTTGTAACAACAATGGAACAAAATTTTGGTAAATTAAAACAAAAACCACATCCGGACTATCGGATACGAAAATATTATAACACCGTTGTTGCTACCGACAGCAACCTATTGGTACGCTTTATGGTCCAAGGATACGCCCATCTTGACAATGAACGTATTATCATTAGCCAACAATAAAAATTCTCCTGATGGTATTTCGTGCATGAGTTTACGAAATACCATCAGGACAACAAAACCAAAGCATCTATTTTACATCTACACTAACAAGCATTGAAAATAGAAATAACGAATACGTCGTAACAATTATACTCACAAAAACACACTATAAGTTGAATAACTTACTTTACACTGCACATTTTATGTTATATAATCAACCATGAGTATACGTACACTCAAAAAGGCAAAAGGGGGCCTTTATGATTACTAAAAAGGGACTAACCAGTATTTTTTTGGGCCTAGTTTTATTTGCATGCAACAGCTATGCGTGTAAACTAACCTACACACCAATTGGCGACAAAGCTAACTCTGTATTACTACATTATAATAGCTACGACCATTCTTCTGAAATTTTAAAAGAGCTGGATGAGCAAGGAAATGGTGTTCATCGTATCGATGCCAAGCCATATTGTTCAAACATGGATGAATCGGTAGTCATTCATCTTAACTTTACCGAATATAAACTATCTTCTGTAGTATTCTTACGCAAAAGCAAGCCAGATGAGAAATTACCACTTCTTAAGCAGGTAGAGGAACATTTAGGGGAACTTCAAAACAAACCCAATCCTGACCACCCATCTAGAAACAGTTTTTCTTCTACATGGCCACAAGAAGACACTGTGGATATACGCTATCTCACCAGGAATCATCATGCCTATATACAAGAATCTGTAATGATTACTCCCTTTGTAAAACGATAATAACGTAAGTACATCAAAATAGAGACCCATAGTAAGGACTAGTAAGATCATGCATGTATTACAAAAACTATCAACGTATCTATGTATTTGTCTATGCTTATTAAGCACACAAGTCATGGCTACCAAAACAGCACCTCTTGGGTCAGGATCTGGCGGCACAAAAGCCAATGTAATGTTGTTACTTGATGTATCACGCTCAATGAACAGAATCACAGGACAAGAAGTAGAAGAAATTCGTGATATAGAATTTGACTCAGATGGATATTCATACATTGCTCAGGACGATGGCACTATCTACATTTACGATCCATCGGGTGATTTTGTAGGACAAGTTGGCGGTACAAATCAGTGGGACTTTGCAAATAGTGCAAAAATTGGCGAAGTTATCGATATGACATTTGATGCAGAAGGCAACTTATATATTGCAGATACAAAATCAAACAAAAAACGGGTCCAAAAGATTCCTGCATCACGCCTTTACGAAGACACTACCACTGGATCTATGTCTTATATTAATAATATAAACGGCCTTAAATCAATTGATATCGATAAACCAAATGACCTACTATATGTTATGAAGGCAGATGGTAACGGATCTTTTGATACCAATGTCGCAGTATATGATACGGACTTAAATCACTTACGTGACTGGTCTACAAGTTTTCATAGTAGTACTAATTACCTAGCCGTTGATGATGATGGCTATATATACGTACCTGATAAATCTGGTGGAGATCGATATATCAGGAAATTTGACACAAATGGTAATGAGTTACTGTCATTTACATTTCAAGACCCTTCTTCAGGTAAGTTTCTTGCAACAGGTATTGAGATTGCTGATAATGGCAATATTTATATTGCTGGTGAAAATAAAGACTCTATTTATATCTATGATAGCGCCGGCAACTTTCTTACCAAAAATTCTAGTCTTGCGTTGGATGCCCCCAAAACATTATCTAAAGATCAGAATGGCGATATATGGGTAAGTGATGAACATCCTGGTAATCCTGCTGACTTTGCTATTAACATTGACAATCCAACCGAATTCCTTCCACCAGTTGCCCAAATGCGTATTGAAAAAGCAGCACAGGCAATTCAGGCAGTGGTCGCCGATAGTGCATTAAACACCAAAGTCAATTTTGGTCTTATTACCTGGGCAGCTGACGGTGATGAAGAGTTACGCGTTGAAATTTCACCAACTGGCGCAACAGAAATCAGTGCATTTATGGATTTGGTATTAGCAAACCCAACAAGCTACCTTGAATTTGGTACCTACCCCACTTCAGCAATGGAACTTGCCAGAAATTATTATGATAATAATATTTCGGGCAAACCAACTCCCATAGACAGTACCATTAGCTGCCAGCAAACGATCAATATTGTAATCACCGATGGCATGTGGACCAATGCATCGGGTGGCTGCTCAAGTACTTCTTGTAGGGAAGCAACACAAGTAAGCGTCGATGCTATTGCAGAAGATCTTTATGATAATGATAATATCCCCACCTATGTACTGGCTGCCTTCCTAGATGAGACACAATTAGCCGAAGCTATGCCCTACTATACAACCCTTTCTGTGGCTGGTGGTACTGATCCATTATCTCCACTCATTGCAGATAATAATTCTGAAATTATTAGTGCCATTAATACGTATATTGCAGATGCTATTAACCAATCCATTGCGTTTAGCTCACCAACCATTGTCCCATCTGGAGCTGGCACTGATTATATTTTACATTCAGTGTTTGACTATATTCCAAACCATCAATGGCGAGGACAACTCCGAAAATACGCCCTCACAAATACTGGAAGTATTGGAGCACAACAATGGGAAGCAGGAGCACAACTCAATGACATTACTTCTAGTGAACGTAAAATCTGGACCGTACATAGTGGCGTAAGCTATGCGGTAGATTATAATAACTTTATTGCCGATAATGTGAGCTATTTCCATTCACGCCTAGCAACTGTGGATACTACTGCTTCTGAGAATCTAATAAAATTTATTCGTGGAGAGGATGTTTATAACGAATATCCTTTAGGGATCGATTCAGCCGGAACAACCTTAGCCACCGGTGATCGCTGGAAACTGGCTGACATATATAATTCTAGACCAGTGGTTGTAGGACCACCTAATGCGGTTATCGATTCAAATATGCCTACCCACACCGAACAATATTATCGTAGTGCAAACGGCTACCAGTCATTTAAAGAAGGATCATCTTGCGGGGTTGCATGCACCCAAAGAGATACCGTTGTCTATGTTGGATCTAATGGGGGTATGTTACATGCCTTTGACTATGAAACAGGCGAAGAAAAATGGGCATTCATTCCGCCAAGTGTTATTCCTAATTTTAATCAGGCAATATCATCTATCGCAGGCGAAAGTGAATCAATTTATGGCGTTGATGGCCTGTTAACTGTCAAAGATATTTACTATTCAGGCCAATGGCGTACCGTATTAATTGGTGGCCTTAGACAAGGTGGTAAGTCCTATTTTGCGTTAGATGTAACCAACCCAGACGCACCTCAGCACTTATTTACATTTGCCAATGAATCTTTAACCCATGGCCAAATATCATACTGGGACGCTAGTGGAGTCCATTACACCTACTCAACTTTGAGCGGCGCCCCTACTCCTGTACCTACCAACCTTGATTATTCTGGACTTGGAGAGGCCTGGTCAGAGCCTGTTATTAGCCTTATTCCAGACCAATTAGGCGGAACAAGGTGGGTCGCACTTATTGGCGGCGGTATGAATTCAGGCTCCGGAAGCTATGGTTCTAACCTCTATGTTGTTGACTTAGAAAGCAGTATTGAAAGTGGTAAAATCATTGAGACTATTAGCTTTGGTGAAACGAAATCGAGCAATAGCATCAATAATGCAGTACCTCAAACTGTCTCTGTGATTAATGGAGACTCCACATCAAACTTTACACATACAGGTGTTATCGCTTACTTTACAGACCTTGACGGTATATTACATAAGATAAATTTCACTGATTCGGGCACGTTATATAACGACGGCGAACTCTATGATACAAATACAACAAAAACTAACGGCAGAGTACCGTACTTCCAGACAGCGGCAACACTTAGCTCATCGGGGGTATTACGCCTATTCTATGGTACTGGAGACATGCTTGAGCTGAATAATTCGGACAGCGCTATTAGTAACCGTGTACATGCAATCAAAGACGCAAACTTTCCATTAATTACAACCAGCTCTACACTTACCGATAGCGACCTCAATGACGTCACCAGCGCAACAGAAACCGGGACCTCATGTACAGGTGACTCAACTGCTCAAGGTTGGTATTTTGACATTGGTACAGACAAAGTAACCGCTTCACTAACAGTAAATAATAGCTATGTGTTTGTGCCACGATATACACCCACCACAGGATCAAGTGCGTGTGAGGTTGGTAACGCAAGCATCAGTGAACATCACTTTACGTGTGGTACGGTTGAAAGACAAACAAATCTTGGACCTGGCGTATTATCAGAGGTTGTAATTTATAAAGGAAAATTATACGCAGGCATTAGTTCTGCAGATCCATTAGCCACCACACCTGCAGGCTTTGAGAAGATTGATAATCTTATTGTTGGCGATCCTTCAGCTGCCGTAAATGTGCTCGTCACCGTGGAAAGCTGGCAAGAGCTTTATCCGTAGCACTTACACACCACCTCACAAATATAAACCATAGATTGTGTATTTTTATTTAAACTCCTCTCAATATGTGCTATAATTCACATATGGGGGGAAAGGTGTTTTCACACCGTGTTAGTTAAATTTGTGACATTTTTAAGCTTTCTATGCCTCTATACTTCAGCATATGCATGTGATTTTGTAACCATACCATTTCAACAACCACCCGCATATGTGGTAAGTTATTTTAGCCTTGATAGCGACGAAGAAGAAGTTGAAGCGCTTCTGCAGGAGGGCTCTGGACAACTCCAATTTCATGCCAATCGTTATTGTGATGTGTTTCCTTTTGGAAGCACTATTTCCCTTACATTCGAAGATCATAGCCTCATTGGCATGACAATTCACTACAAGCATCATAGTGATATAATCCTAAGCATTGCTGAAAAACATTTTGGCCAAACAACAAAAAGGCCAAATAAAGATCACTCGGCTAGTTATTATTACAGAACACGTTGGCAACATAACAACCAACTAGACATCATGTATGTGTCTGATCGTATTAAAGGCACTGCCAAAGAAACACTCATTATTCAACCAAATTAACAGGAAAATAAACAATAATTACACACGATTGAATGAAAGTACCACGTCATGTTCCAGAAATTAATATGTTTTATCATTCTTGGCTTGTTGATATTTGCACCCATAGCATTGTTTGCAAAGCCAGCACCCATTGGTTCTGACGGCACAACTGCAAAAGCCAACATATTGTTGCTACTGGATACATCTTATTCCATGAACCGTACTACCGGTCAAATCACAGACAATCCTCGTAATGTTGAGTTTAACAGCCAGGATCACGCCTATATTGCTCAAAATGATGGTGTTATCCATGTCTATGACGCATCCGGAACTTTTACCCATTATATTGGTGGAGAAAATCAAACAGACTTTAACGAAAGCGACCGCCTGACACGTGCTGTTGATATTGCTTTTGACAGTAACGACAGGCTTTATGTTGCCGATAAAGATAGAGGAAGATTACAACGGTTCACTGCTGATGGAAATTTAGATACATACGTCAATATTGTTAATATACGTGCCGTTGATATTGACAGTAATAATAACGTCTACGTTATCAACAATAACAGAAGCGTTGATGTCTATGATAGTAACCTAAATTTTATTCACTCTTGGCCCAATCATATTCCCCAAGCTACCTATATTGCAATTGATAGTAATGACCACATCTACCTTACTCACCGACATGACCAACATCGCTTCGTCGGCAAATACAATTCTCAAGGATTATTGCTAAACAGCATTCCAACCGTCAAACGCAATGGAACAGCATACAAAGCCATTGGTATCGAGATTGCCGATAATGGTGATATTTTTGTAGGAAGTATCGATACCGATAGAATATACCAATATCGCAATAATGGCAGTTATGTGACACGATATAATGTAGGCCTAACCAACCCCTACGCCCTTTCAAAAGACAATAACGGTAATATATGGGTAGCAGACGCAGGCAACGACAGAGTCATCAACTTAAGCGATAACGCCGTAATACCCATTACGCTTCGTCGTATTGATAGAGCCGCAAATGCTTTACGTGCAGTTGTATCCAATAGTGAATTAACCTCTAGCGCTAATTTTGGCCTTATAACCTGGGATGCCACAGCAAGGCTAACTGTTCCAGTAGGAGAAACAGGTGCCAATCAAATTATTGATTTTCTCAATAATGATATCGATTTACATTTTGCAACAGACGTGGCAGCAGCAATGGACCTAGCAAGTGATTACCTTAATGATGACCCAAACTCACCTTTAGTTCCAGATGCAGCCTGTCAGCAAACTATTATTATTGTCATTACAGACGGACGGTGGGTACGACAACATGTAGCTCGCGAAGTTGTTGCAGCTGAAGCCGAAGCAACTGCTACTGATCTATTAAACACCCACAATATTAAAACATACGTACTAGGGACATTTATTGACGACCCCATTGCTACTAATTTTTATAATCAATTATCGTTAGCAGGCGGAACCCAAGATGTATCACCCATTTTAGCTACCAATGAAGCAAATATTGTATCTGCCGTAAACAGCTTTGTTCAGCAAGCAATCAATGCATCATTGTCATTTAGCGCTCCTACCATCGTACCTTCAACACAAGGCTCAGACCATCTCATTCAATCTGTTTTTCACTATCAAGATAATCATCAATGGAAGGGTCATTTGAAAAAATACGCCCTTGACGAACAAGGGTTGCTCGGGGATCTTCAATGGGACGCAGGTGAATTACTCAATACAACTGCAGCAGATAACCGCAAACTCTGGACTGCACATAATGGACTTATGGCAGATGCAACACTCAATAATTTTACTACCGCTAATACTTCTCTTCTTAAAGGATTACTCGGTGAACGTCATACCGGCACATTATCGGATGATACTGCAAATAATATTATTCGTTTTATTCGCGGAAAAGATATCTATAACGAATATCCTACCGGTATTGACAGCCAAGGTACCACATTGATGCCTTCTGAACGCTGGAAATTAGCTGATATTTATCATTCCCGCGCAGTAGTAGTAGGCCCACCAAAAGCAGGTGCTAACTCAAGCGCAGATATCCACTCCGAAGAATTTTACCGATTTAGTCACAACTACCATCATTTTCAGCAAAGCGGAATATGTGGCACCCCGACGTGCCTAGAACGAAGATCCGTAGTATATGTTGGTTCCAACGGTGGTATGTTACATGCATTTGACTTTGATACAGGCCAAGAATTATGGGGATTCATCCCCCCAAGTGTTATTCCTAATTTTCCAGGAGTCATCAGCAGTATTAATGCTTCAAGTAATAGTATTTTTGGTGTTGATGGCCCTATAACAGTAAAAGATATTTTTTATGATGGACAATGGCGAACCATATTAATGGGCGGCCTGAGGCAAGGAGGACACTCATACTATGCACTAGATGTAACCAATCCACTTGCACCACAACATTTATTTACCTTCTCCAGAGAAATAAATCATATCGCCTACTGGAATGATCAAGGCGAACGTCAAGTATACCATCTAAACCAAGACGATATAACTCTTGATGCATCCATGGATTTTCGATCATTGGGGCAAGCATGGTCCACACCGGTTATTGTAAACATACCCATTGATGAAAACACAAATAAATGGGTTGCACTGATTGGCAGTGGTTTTCACACCAATATCAATCAATCATTTGGCGCAAGAATATATGCGATTGACCTTGAAAATAATGGTGCCATCTTACAAAATATTATACTTGGCGACACTATTGCTAATAATGGCATTACCAATGCATCTGCCTCTACGATGTCCGTTATTACTGCTGACTCAACGGCAAATTTCAACCAATATGGTGCATTGGTATATATGACAGATTTAGAGGGTATCTTGTGGAAAATTAATTTCACAAATTCAGGTACATTATACGAAAAAACCCGTGTATTTTCAAGTCAGTCAACACATGATAATGGCAGATATACATTCCATCAAACAGCCTCTGCTCTTGACCATTCTGGTACATTATATCAATTTTTTGGTAGCGGAGACCTTATGAATCTTAATGCTAAACGTACTTCTTTGCAAAATCGGGTCATAGCTCTTAAAGATACTGATTTTCCTGGATATACCCCACTAGACACCGCTTATTCACCATCAAATTTACAAGATATCACTCCCTTTATGCATTATAATAGCGACGAACAATCATCAAGCTGTGTGACTTCGGACTTTACACAAGGGTGGTACCTAAATTTGGGCGCAAATGAAAAAGTAACTTCAAAATTAACAATATGGAATGGTGATATTATTGTTCCACGCTATACCCCCTCATCAAGTAATGATATATGTAATGTAGGTACAGCAAGTATTACCGAACATTATTTTGAATGTGGCCAAATTCACAAAACAACCTCATTAGGAAAGGGTATTCCAACCGAAGTTGTTGTCTATAAAGGCAAAATATATATGGGTATAAGCACGGATGATTCCTCAATTACACTCCCAAGTAATTATGTAAAACAGGGTAACCTTATCGTTGGAACCCCACGTTCAATTGAAAATCCGCTAGTTAGCGTAGAATCATGGTATGAGCACCACCAATAAAGATACCTATGGTTGAGAAAAATATTTTGATTTGATATAATTCTGTGATATAATCAACTTATAGTAATTATATCAAAGGGGGACTGAAGTATTTTACTTCAGTAAAGATCATGAGAAAAAGTGGACAAGAAGGAAATGTATTGCTTACAGCATTACTCATGCTCATTGTGATGAACCTACTTGGTGTTGGTCTTATTCGCATCTCAAACAGCGAGAACGAGGCAGCCTCATACAAAGGAATCGATTCATCCGTTTTTCACTATACAGAATCATGTATTGATGAATTTAAAGCAACATTAGAAGTTGATCCACTCTCACCTGCCACCAGTATTGACCCTGCTGACTTATCTAGCCTTCTTGTATCCGGCGAAACACTCACCGCTTCTGGTCTTGACGACTACAGCTATAACTGCACAATCACTGCACTTGGTTCAGAGGCTATTGCCGATGGTGGTATAGGTAACGAAATTGGTAATGTTGGCGGTGAGTATAATTCTACTGCAAATTTGAGACAAAAAGAATATTTTGAAGTAGAATCATCGGCCAGCGGTCCACGTAATTCTGTACGATCAATTGAGGCAGTAGTATCTCTGCAATTTAACTAATATTATAATTCATTGGGGGGAGTTATATAATGTTACGCTACTTATCACTTATAACAACATGGCTTGCTTTGGTTGCAGCTCCTGCACTAGCATGCCAACTGGAAAACCTTCCACTTGGAAAAAACCCTCAAGCAGCATTTCCAGCCTTTGGCATTTCGCTTGAGGATGACGTGGAGCATATTCTCCATCAAAAAGAAGGTACATTTGAAAAGAGGGCCTACCATTTTTGCCCTGAATTTTCTAGAAACATTTTCATGAAATTAACTTTTAAAGAAAATAAACTCGAACAGGTTGTCTTTACAAACAAGAAAGCGGTTGGTGAAATACTAACTGTTATAGAAGAAAAATTAGGTACAGTCCCCAACAAACCAAATCCCGACTATCACTTAAAAGATTATTTTAATACAAGCTGGGATGTTGGTGCTAATCACTTTTTTTACTCATCAGCAACCTTGAAAAAAGGCTATTTTGAGCGCTTTATCGTTGAGCACAAAAACAAATAAACCAACTTATAATTTTAATAGTAATAATATAAATAACCAGGAGAGGAACCATGAAGCTAAAACTTGCCATATGTGTTTTGTTTACGACCATGTTTTGCTCGGTTAGTTATGCCCAAAGCGTAGTTAAATCTGCTCCTATCGGAAGCGGAACCGGTGCAGGTGTTAAAGCCAACATTTTATTACTATTAGATTCATCAAACTCCATGGACCGTAAAGTGGCAGGTAATATTACGTTTGATTCTGGACCACGAGATATCGCCTTTGATAGTACAGGAAATATCTATGTTGGAGAACTCGACGGTACCATTCATAAATTTGATAGT